>CADBWP010000022.1 GCA_902798365.1 uncultured Ruminococcus sp. | reverse complement strand
TTTATTAAAGCGTAGTCGCCACTGTTGAGCAGCTTGTAAAATTTCTCATAACCGATTCCCAATAAGAACTCATCGAACGACAGGGGATAGAGCTTCAAATAATCTACCTTTCCAACGGGAAAAGAGGTTCCTTCATGCAATGCGATTCCTAAAAGCGAACCGGCACAGATTATATGGTACTGCGGCGCATTTTCATAAAAGTATTTCAGGCTGCTCAACGCAGCAGGAACCTCCTGCACTTCATCAAAGATAATCAGCGTGTCATTCGGTGTAATGTTAGTGTCGGAATATATTTCCAGCCCCATGATGATTCTTTCAATGTTCAGGTCAGAAGAAAACAAATCTTTCATTTGCCTGTTGGAGTCGAAGTTGATGTAAACAGTTTTTTCGTAGCACTCCTTGCCGAATTTCTTCATCAGCCATGTTTTGCCAACCTGACGCGCACCTTCAATAATCATCGGCTTGCGGAAATAGCTTTTCTTCCATTTTTTCAGTTTCTCGATTGCAGAACGGTACATTACATCACACCTTTTTATGATTTTATATTATTAGTATAACACCGAATTACAAAAAATGCAACGAAAATATGCTGTATTAGTACGGAAAATGCAACGAATATTTTTTACAACTACAAAAAATACAACGAAAGCAGGCTCGGCGCAACAGAAAATGCACCGAGCCTATTTTTACCCTTCTCAAATACCCACTGTGAATCAATTTTTCTCCGTCAATATGTACTAATCCAATCCCTGCCTTTCAGCAAACCTGCCTATATTTACGCAGAAATTCAGCCACGGTATCAATGTTATCTGTGACGGGTCGCCCTCGCGGATACGCAGGGTTCTTCTGATTTCCTTGGGGATGACAACGCGCCCGAGGTCGTCTATCCTGCGAACGATTCCTGTAGCTTTCATATCCTGATCTCCCTTGCTTTTCTTTTTTAGCAAATCATTGCAATCTTATTTTGTGAACGGCGTTTGGTTTTATTCGGAACAAAAATGATTTGAAGGCTTGGAAATATATTGAAATCGGCGGAAAATCAGTTATAATAAAAGCGGAAAATTTTACAAGAGGTATCAATAAGGCTTTCAAGATATCTAAGAATAACGGCATCAAAGCATTGTTTCGATTTCGGAAAAGAAAGCTGAAACATGTATATTGAATGCATATAGCAAAGGATAATGATGAGAGTATAATGACTGTAGTGTATAAACTGAGAATCAAATATGTCGGTTGTGAAGGTAAAATCCGGCGCGAGGCGCAAATATCTTCCAATGCGTATTTGTGCGATTTGCCGAGAGATTGACTGCTCTCGGCTTTAAGTTTATTCACTCAGAAAATGTTAAATAACAGCAAATATTCCCTCATAAAATGTTACGGATCGGTTGATAATTCGCTATGATTATGTAATACTTCTAAATGCAGGAGTGATAGTATGACATATTTAAAGCGTAAAGCCGATCTGTTTTTGGCTGAATGGAAAGCAGATACAGAAAGAAAGCCCTTGATGATTAAGGGCGCGCGTCAGGTCGGAAAGACTGAGACGATGCGAAGATTCGGCAGAAACAACTATAGTAGTTTCATTGAAATAAACTTTAATGAAGAACCGAAATATAAGGCGATTATTCGTGACGGATATGGCGCTGCCGATATTATAAAGAATAAACTATAGGTTTAATGACATTCATTTGATAGTGGGTTACAATAAAGACAGAAAAAACGAAGGAGTGACAGATATGAATTTGAAAGAAGCATTTAGATTTCAGAATAAGCTTGAATCGCTGATTATTGATACGGAGAATATCCTTGACAACGAGGAGTGTGTGACGTTGACCAAACGCACCTATCTCTACAAAAAGGCGAATCCCGATGCGGAGAACGAGACTGTGACGATCATTCCCGATACGGAGTACTACCGTCAGCTCAACGAGATGATCGAGTTTGCGGTATATCTGCTCGATCAGCGTGAAAAGCTGTCCGAGGCGATCAACAAAGCCAAGCGCGGTTTGCCGCTCGACTTGGACGGAGAGGGCAGCCTGAATCGTTACCGTCAAAGGCTGTCGGAGACTTTTCGCCGCATGGCGCGTATCAAGAGCAGGGAAGTTACCGAGACAAACGGCGGCGTTGGTTACCGCTTCAACAACGAGGGCAATCAGGTAGCCTACAAGTGCGACGTGGAGCGTGTAACGACAATCAATTTCAACCGCAATACCGTCCGCAAATATGCCGCTCAACTCAGCGAAAAAGCTGACAACGCTTCGGCGGAGATCGACCGCTGCATGATCAATTATGAGGTAGATTATCAGCCTGAATTTGATGTCAACGACAGCTTTGACGAGGTGTTCGAGAAATTTTCCGCGAAGTAAATAACTACCCCCGGAAAGCGCCCGCAGACACACAGAGTCCGAAACGGAAGATCGGTTCAGGTGCAGATGAACTGTAAGGCTGCATATTTTTTGCTTTTTACAAAAGCTGATAAGGCTAATCATAGAATGTCAGTATAATTCTGACCGGAGGTAACTATAACCTTTTGATAGTTTCGCTTTCCCAAACGCTGTTTGCTCTTGCGAATCACGACCTTCGCCAACTTGTCACACGCTAACGAACCAACCGTTTCACTCAGAAAGTGGATTTACAATTTTAAAACAGCGGCTTTTGCCGTGCAATGATGCAACGTGTAAAAGCCGCGAAATGGATTGGAAGCTTTGTGATTTTGTGTGTCGCCGGGTGCTTTCCGGGCAGCGTGATGCTGCATCCAATCCCGCCTTTTGCAATGCTTGTATTGTCTATAGCAATTGATTAACGGCGGGGTCAAAATGTGACAAATAAAACATAAACTGTAAAATGAAACGGGCAGTCGTCGGACTGCCCGTTGTTGATAAGATTGAGTTGTGACTGAACAAGAATTTCGTTCATCGAAACTCCGAACAGCCGGCTGAGAGCAAAGAGGTTATCGACCGACGGAAGGGATTTGCCCTGCTGCCATTTGTAGATAGCCTGCGGTTCCTCGAACCCAAAATAATGCTGAAGCTCGCGCACGGTGAATCCGTTGGCTTTGCGCAGACGAATGATGTTTTCTCCCGTTGCCTTGAGGTCAATAGTCGGGAAAATTGTTTGTGTCATGTGAATTCCTCCTTACATCAAAGAATCTGAAAAGATGTAGTGAGGTTGATTTTTGGGACTGATATTATTGTAGCACGGTTTAAGAATTAGTCAATAGCTTTTGAGAAAATGAGGTGAGAAAGTTGAAAATCATACCGATTAATAAACAAAGCAAGAAAGCCAAGCGCGCCTATTACGCCAATCGGCGCGGGAGTTGGAATGGCGTGAAGCCCGTCACACGGGTGGTGGAGAGTAAGAAGGTGTATGACAGAAACAAGGAGAAGTATCGTTTATTTTAGCCTTCTCTCAAAAAGCTTTATGCAAAAATGCATGGAGCCTGTTTTATACCATTGTCAAATACCCACGGTCACTCAACATTTTTCATCAGCCTTGTGCCGAGCCAAATCAATAATACCGCAGCAATAATCAATACGATCATTCCGGCAAAGGGATTCCACAGTCCTGTCAATGCGCTCAGCGCAGGCGAGATCGATACAAGCGCTATCACCTTTGCAAGCTGCGTCATATATTTCTTTTCATTCTTTGGCTTGAAGGACACCCTCGCGCGATAGGGGATCATTTTATAATCCTTAAACAGCGCCATCAGCCCGGCGTACAACAACAGAGCCGCAGAGAAAGCGGCCATCAAAATCGAATATCCGTATTCCATAGTGTTCTCCCTATGCTTTTTATCATATAGAAATCGTGCTCCGAACGGCGCAGTTTAAAGCAGATTATTAATTTCGCTGTTCAAGAGCGCCTCCGGGTCATTGCCGGCTATGTCGAGCATTTCCGCCTTTATCAGGTGCGTGACGGGAATACCGAAAAAGTTTTTTGCGAGGCTCTCAATATACCCGTAGCTGTAGGTCGGGTCGTAGGGACCGCCGGCGGTGGTGACGTAATATAGCTCATTTGTCTTGCATAAGCCGACGGGCAACCCGTTTTCATCATAGGCAGATACTATCCCCGTCACATAGATGTTTTCAATATAGGTTTTGAGCGGCGCCGGGAACGACAGATCCCAATAGGGCGCGGCTATTACAATCGTGTCGGCATTTGCAAACTGCTTTGCCGGGTCAAACATCCTGTCGCTGTAATCGCCTTGCTCAATCAGCTCGGTGCGCTTGTTCAAGGTCTTTGAATCAAGAGGACTTAGCTTTTCCTTGTAGAGCTTAAGCTCGGTATAATCTCCGCCGAGCTTTTGCAAAACCGCCCTTGCCAGCCTGTCGGTTCTTGATTCTGCACGGACACAGCAGTTTATGTAAAGTATCATAGCGCAATCCCTTTCTCGTCTGAATAACCCGTCTGTATTATAACACACGCGGAAAACAAAATCCATATAAAAATAAAGACTTTTTGGACAGCTCGCTCTTGCTATGCCCTCTGGCGAACGGAATTACTCCGACCCTGCGGAGCTAAAACTTTACCGCTGAAAACAAATAGCCCTGAGAAATGCTTGAAAGCAAATCTCAGGGCGTGTTTGTTATTCAGTTCCAATAGAGAGTTTGCTGATTTCGGTGCGCGCCATAATCATAGTAATAGACTTTATGTCTCGGTGTGATATGGGGATGGTAAGTCTAACCTCTAATCAATAAAGATAAGACCACAGTTTTAGAAAAAACCGAAATTTAGGAGAACTGGAATTTGTTTTTTTATAAACTGAGCGGACAGCCGTTTGACTGTCCGCTTTCGTGTTTCCTTATTTTGTCATAATATTACCGTGCAAGCAGGTTTTTGATTCTTTCCACAGCCTCAACGGTGTTCTCCCTTGAGTTGAAGGAGGTGAGGCGGAAGCAGCCCCTGCCGTTTGTGCCGAAGCCCTCGCCCGGGGTTCCCACAACGGCGGCGTTTTCAAGCAGGTAATCAAAAAACTGCCAGCTGCCCATGCCGTTCGGACATTCAAGCCAGATGTAAGGCGAGTTTTTGCCGCCCGTATAATAAATACCCAGGCTGTCCAGCGCGGCGGCGATTATCTTGGCGTTTGCCTTGTAGTATTCAAGGTTTTCGCGTATCTGGCTCAAGCCCTCCTTGCTGAATACCTCGGCGGCGGCGCATTGAACAGGCCACGAAACGCCGTTGAACTTGGTTGCCTGACGGCGATACCAAAGGTCGTGCAGGCTGTGACCGTCGCGCCTGAGCTCCTTGGGAATAACGGTATAACCGCAGCGTGTTCCGGTAAAGCCCGCGGTCTTTGACAGCGAGCACAGCTCTATCGCGCACTCTCTCGCGCCGTCTACGGCAAATATCGAACGCGGGCTGTCGTCCTCTATAAACGCCTCGTAAGCCGCGTCATAAAGGATTACAGCGTCGTTTTTCAGCGCGTAGTCAACCCATTCCTTAAGCTGTTCGGCGCTGTATGCCGCGCCCGTGGGGTTGTTTGGCGAACAAAGATATATAAGGTCTGCCTTAACGGCGCTGTCGGGCATTGCAAGAAAATGATTTTCTTTGTTTGACGGGGCATAAAAGATTTTTCTGCCTGCCATGATATTTGCATCGACATAAACGGGATACACCGGGTCGGTGACCAGCACGGTGTTGTCGGTTGAAAAAATGTCGGGCAGGTTGCCGCAGTCGCTCTTTGCGCCGTCGGAGACGAATATTTCATCGGGATTCACCGTCACGCCGAAGGACTTGTAGTAGCCCGCTATCGCCTCGCGCACAAAGTCGTAGCCCTCGTATTCGGGATAACCTTTGAACGTTTCCTTGAATTTGAGATCCTCGCAGCCCTTTTTCATGGCGGCGACAACAATCGGCGCAAGCGGAAGCGTCACGTCGCCTATACCGAGCTTGATGATCTCCGTTTCGGGATGGGCGGCGGCAAACTCATTGGTCTTGCGCGCAACGTCCGCAAACAGATAGTTGGGTACCAGGTTGTCAAAATTATGATTGATTCTCATTTGTTACTCCTTTAGCGCTGCCGAAATAAATGCCGAAAACAGCGGATGGGGTTTGTTCGGTCTTGATTTAAATTCGGGGTGATACTGCACGCCTATGTAAAAATCGCGGTCGCTCAGCTCTACGGTTTCAACCAGTCTGCCGTCCGGCGAAAGTCCCGAAAGCGTCAGACCCGCATTTTGCAATGCCTCGCGGTATTCGTTGTTGAACTCATAGCGGTGGCGGTGGCGCTCGCTGATATTGGTTTTTCCGTAAGCCGCTTTGATTTTTGTATTATCCTGCAAAACGCAGGGATATGCGCCGAGCCTTAGGGTTCCGCCCTTGTCGGTCTTGTCGTTCTGGTCGGGAAGAAAGTCAATCACCTTCGGCACGTTCTGAGCAAATTCGCCTGAGTTCGCGTTTTCTATTTCAGCCGCGTTACGAGCAAATTCAATAACCGCTATCTGCATTCCGAGGCAGATGCCGAAGTACGGGATATGGTTTTCCCTCGCGTATTTCGCGCCGAGTATCATGCCCTCGATACCCCTTTGACCGAAGCCGCCGGGAACGATGATACCGTCAAGCCTGCCCAAAAGCTCACTTACATTTTGAGCTGTGATTTTTTCGGAATCTATCCATTCGATGTCGATGTACGAATCAAGGTAATAGCCCGCGTGCTTAAGCGCCTCGGCAACCGAAAGATACGCGTCGTGAAGCTCAACATATTTTCCTATCAGACCTATCTTCACGGTTCTTTCGCGCATTTTAATGCGCTCCACCATATGCTCCCAATCGCTCAGATCGGGCTTGCGGGACTTTAAATTCAGCTCGCGGCACACTATGTCGGAAAGATGAGCCTTTTCGAGCATAAGCGGTGCCTCATAAAGAACGGGTAGTGTCCGGTTCTCAATAACGCAGTCAGACCATACATTGCAAAAGCCTGCTACCTTGTCAAAGATAGTGTGGTCGGTAATGGGCTCGTCGGTGCGCAGAATGATAATGTCGGGCGAAATGCCGAAGCTTTGCATCTCCTTAACGCTGTGCTGAGTGGGCTTTGACTTGTGCTCGCCCGAGGCTTTAAGGTAGGGCACAAGGGTCACGTGGATGTAAAGCCGGTTGTCCTGACCTACCTCCTGACCCACCTGACGGATAGCTTCCAAAAACGGCTGGCTCTCAATGTCGCCTATGGTGCCGCCTATCTCGGTTATCACGACATCGGCGTCGGTTTTTTTGCCGACGGAATAGATAAACCGCTTTATCTCGTCGGTTATATGCGGAATTACCTGGACTGTCTTGCCCAGATATTCGCCCTTGCGCTCCTTTGCCAGCACGTTGGAATACACCTTGCCCGTCGTCAGGTTGGAGTATTTGTTAAGATCCTCGTCAATAAAGCGCTCGTAATGTCCCAGGTCAAGGTCGGTTTCGGCGCCGTCCTCGGTGACATACACCTCGCCGTGCTGATACGGGCTCATCGTGCCCGGGTCAACGTTTATGTAGGGGTCAAGCTTTTGCGCGGCAACCTTAAGCCCGCGCGCCTTTAGCAGCCGTCCAAGCGAAGCGGCGGTAATGCCCTTGCCAAGCCCCGACACAACGCCGCCCGTTACAAAAATATACTTTGTCATATTACTTTTCCTTTACTTGTAGCAGATGTAGCAGGTAAAATCATTAAACTCTATAAAAGAGAAATATATAGAAATCAACATATTTACTTGCTACACCTGCTACAATATAAGCTTACAGGTTGGAATAACCCATCAAATCCTTGTCAACTTCTCTTGCGCAGTCAACGCCTTCTCTTATGGCGCGCACAACAAGCGACTGACCCGTGTGCATATCGCCTGCGGTATAAACCTTTTCGATGCTTGTGCGGTGAGAGTTTTTTTCTGCGGCGACGTTTGAACGGTTGTCTGTTTCAACGCCGAACGCCTTTGCAACATAGCTCTCTGCGCCCAGAAAGCCCGCGGCTATAAGCACAAGCTGTGCCGATACTTCGGTCTCGCTGCCTTCAACGGGAACCATTCTGCCGTCTTTGCCGCGCTCAAGCTTAACAAGAACAGCTCCGCGAAGCTCGCCGTTTTCGTCGGTCAAAAACTCCCTGACCGTCGTCTGATAAACTCTCGGGTCGGCTCCATACACCGCCGCAGCTTCCTCCTGACCGTAGTCGGTCTTGCACACGCGCGGATACTCAGGCCACGGGTTGTCCTTTGTCCTTTGGTCGGGCAGCTTTGGCATCATTTCAAGCTGAACAACGCTTTTTGCGCCGTGGCGCACGCAGGTTGCAACGCAGTCGTTGCCCGTGTCGCCGCCGCCTATAACAATGACATCCCTGCCTGCCGCCGATATATACGTGCCTTCCTTTAACCCGTTGTCAAGCAAAGCTTTCGTGGTGGATTTAAGAAAATCTACCGCGAAATATACCCCCTTTGCCGTTCTTCCTTTCACGTTTATATCGCGCGGCAGGGACGCTCCGCAGGCGAGGATTATGCTGTCGAACCGCGCAGATAATTCCTGTGCGGAAATATCCTTGCCGACGTCCGTGTTGGTGACAAACACGACGCCTTCCTCGCTCATTACGTTTATTTTGCGCTCCACTATCTGCTTTTCAAGCTTCATGTTGGGAATGCCGTACATCAGCAGTCCGCCTATCCTGTCGCTTCTTTCATACACCGTAACGCTGTGACCTCTGCGGTTGAGCAGGTCGGCAGCCGCAAGCCCTGCGGGACCCGAGCCTACCACGGCAACGCGCTTGCCTGTCCGCGTTTTGGGCGGCGAGGGCATTGCCCAGCCGTTTTCATAGGCTTTTTCTATTATGCTGTATTCGTTTGCCCTTACCGTTACCGCGTCGCCGTTTGCTCCGCAGGTGCAAGCCTTTTCGCACAAAGCAGGGCACACGCGCGAGGTGAACTCGGGAAACGGATTGGTGAGGGTGAGCCGTCTGTACGCCTGCTTCCACGCGCCTATGCTCACCAAATAATTCCACTCGGGAATTAAGTTGTTCAGCGGACAGCCCGATATCATGCCGTTTATCTTCATTCCCGACTGGCAGAACGGCACGCCGCAGTTCATGCACCGCTCGCCCTGTCTTTTCTGCTCCTGCTCGGAGAGCGGCGTGTGGAATTCTTTATAGTTGTTAATGCGCTGCTTTGCGTCGCACGCGGGCGCGTCCTGCCGCGCATATTCCATAAAACCGAACGGATTGTTCATTAGCTCTCCTCCTGCTTTGAATGAATCAGCTGATAAAACGCCTCTATCCTTGACTGCTCGGCGTTCATGCCCTTGCGTTCGTTCTGCTCTATCTCTTCGGTGACCCGCTTGTAATCGTGCGGAATCACCTTTTTGAACAGCGGCAGATACCTGTTGAAGTTCTTTAATATCTCTTCACCCTTGGAGCTTCCCGTAGCCGCAACATGCTCGGAGATAAGCGCCTGAAGCTTTATGACGTCGCGTTGATCGCTCAGCTCGGTGCACTCCACAAGCTCCTTGTTCAGTCGCTTATAAAGATGATGGTGTTCGTCAAGAACATAAGCCACGCCACCGGACATTCCCGCGGCAAAGTTTTTGCCCGTTTTGCCCAGGATAACGGCGATACCGCCCGTCATATACTCGCAGCCGTGCTCGCCCACGCCCTCAACGACAGCCGTTGCGCCGGAGTTGCGCACGCAGAAGCGTTCGCCTGCAACGCCGTTGATGAACGCCTTGCCGCTTGTTGCGCCGTAAAGCGCCACGTTGCCTATGATAATGTTTTCCTCGGCGCTGAATTTGGAGCCCTTGGGCGGATAAACTATCAGCCTGCCGCCCGACAAGCCCTTGCCGAAGTAGTCGTTGGAGTCGCCGCGCAGCTCAAGCGTCAAGCCCTTGGGAATGAACGCGCCGAAGCTTTGACCGCCCGAGCCGTTGCAGATAACCCTGTAGGTGTCGTCTGCAAGGGTGTCGCCGTGTTTTTTGGTTATCTCGGAGCCGAACATTGTTCCGAGCGAACGGTCGGTATTTTTAACGTCGATCTCTATCGTTTTGGGCTCGCCCGCCCAAAGCGCCTTTTTAAGCTTTTTGGAGATCACCCTTTCGTCGAGGGTGTCGGACAGCTTGAAATCGTACTTGTTTTTGTTTGTATAAGAGATCTTCTCGCCTGCAAGCCCGGTGTTGAGCAAAAGCGACAGATCTATCTTTTGTTCGCGCTTTGACAGGCAGTCGCGCTGTCTGAGCAGATCCGTTCTGCCCACCAGCTCATCTATCGTGCGCACGCCCAGCCTTGACATATACTCTCGCAGCTCCTGCGCAACAAAAAGCATAAAATTCATAACGTATTCGGGCTTGCCCGAAAAACGCTTTCTAAGCTCGGGGTTCTGCGTAGCAACGCCGAACGGGCAGCTGTCAAGGTTGCACACGCGCATCATGGCGCAGCCGAGGGTAACAAGGGGAGCCGTGGCAAAGCCAAACTCCTCGGCGCCCAAAATCGCCGCTATAGCCACATCTCTGCCTGTCATCAGCTTGCCGTCGGTTTCAATGACCACCCTGTCGCGCAGTCCGTTGAGAATAAGTGTCCGGTGCGCCTCGGCAAGACCCAGCTCCCACGGCATACCCGCGTTGTAAATGGAGCTTCGCGGAGCCGCGCCCGTGCCGCCGTCGCAGCCCGAAATCAAAATGACCTCGGCGCCTGCCTTTGCAACGCCTGCCGCAACGGTGCCCACGCCCGCCTCCGACACAAGTTTAACGGAGATACGCGCATTTTTGTTGGCGTTTTTAAGGTCGTAAATCAGCTGTGCCAGGTCTTCTATGGAATAAATGTCGTGGTGGGGCGGGGGAGAGATGAGCGATACGCCCGGTGTTGAGTGCCTTGTTTTGGCTATCCAGGGATATACCTTGTTGCCGGGCAGGTGACCGCCCTCGCCGGGCTTTGCGCCCTGCGCCATCTTGATTTGCAGCTCGTCGGCAGAATTGAGGTAAGCGGACGTAACTCCGAACCTGCCCGACGCCACCTGCTTTATAGCCGAGCAGCGGTTTGTTTCGCTGCCCTTGGTGGCTATGCGCTCGGGGCTTTCGCCGCCCTCGCCCGAGTTTGACCTGCCGCCCAGCCTGTTCATGGCAATGGCAAGCGCCTCGTGCGCCTCCTGCGAGATAGATCCGTAGCTCATTGCGCCGCTCTTAAAGCGCCTTACAATGCTGTCAACGCTTTCCACCTCGTCAAGCGGAACGGGGGTTTCGGCGTAATTGAAATCGAGCAGCCCGCGCAGGCTGACGGGATCCGTTTCCTCTGTAAGCATACGGCTGTATTGCTTGAACAGCTCGTAATCGTTATTTCTTGTCGCGTTCTGCAAGGCGTGTATCGTCTGCGGATTGTACAGGTGCTCCTCCTTGCCGCTGCGGCTGTTGTGACCGCCGCGGCTGGGCAGATCGGCTTTTGTGCCGAGACCCAGGGGGTCAAAGGCGGCGGTGTGCAGCCTGTCGTTGTTCTGCTCCACATCCTCAAGCGTAATGCCGCCTATGCGGCTTACCGTGCCCGTAAAGTACTCGTCTGTCAGCTCTTTGCCCAAACCGATAGCCTCAAATATCTTGCTGCCCTGATACGATTGCAGGGTAGATATGCCCATCTTTGAGGCGATCTTTACAATGCCGTGCAGCACCGCTTCGTTGTAGTCGTTCACGGCGGCATAGTAGTCCTTGTCAAGCAGCTCGTCGTGGATAAGCTCGTGAATGGTTTCGTGCACCAGATAGGGGTTGACCGCGCTGGCGCCGTATGCCAGCAGAGTGGCAAAGTGGTGTACCTCGCGCGGCTCGCCGCTTTCCAATACAATGGAAAGGGCTGTGCGCTTTTTGGTTGCCACCAAATGCTGGTGCAGCGCCGAAACCGCAAGCAGCGAGGGGATCGCCAGTCTGTTTTCGTCAACGCCCCTGTCAGACAGAATAAGAATATTTGCGCCGTCGGCGCACGCCTTGTCCGCCTCGATAAACAGGCGGCGGATAGCCTTTGAAAGCCTTGTGTTTTTGTAGTAAAGCATGGGGATGACGGCTACCTTAAAGCCCGAAAGCTTCATTCTTTTCAGCTTTAAAAGCCCCGTAGAGGTCAGAATGGGATTGACAACCTTGATCACCCTGCAATTGTCGGGTCTTTCCTCAAGCAGGTTGCCGTCTTTTCCTATATATATGGTGGTGGAGGTCACGATCTCCTCACGAATGGCGTCTATCGGAGGGTTGGTGACCTGCGCAAAGCTCTGCTTAAAGTAATCAAACAGCGGCTGCGGCTGCTTGCTCAGCACCGCAAGCGGCTTGTCGCTGCCCATTGCGGCAATGGGCTCAGCGCCGTTCTGCGCCATGGGCAGAATGGTTGTCATAACGTCCTCATAGGTGTATCCGAACGCCTTTTGAAGGCGGCGCTTTTCGGGGCGCTTGTGCTCCTCTACCTTTGCGTTGGGCACCTTAAGGTATTTCAGGCGCGTCAGGTTTGCGTCCAGCCACTCGCCGTAGGGCTGACGCGACGCATAGCGCAGCTTTATCTCTTCGTCATCTATCAGCCTGCCCTCAACGGTATCCACAAGCAGCATTTTGCCCGGGTGCAGGCGCTCCTTTTTTACTATGCTTTCGGCGGGAACCGGCAGCGCGCCCACCTCGGATGACAGGATAAGGTTGTCGTCGTCGGTGATGTAATAGCGCGAGGGGCGCAGACCGTTGCGGTCAAGCACGGCTCCCATCACGTCGCCGTCCGAAAACAGGATCGACGCGGGACCGTCCCACGGCTCCATCATGGTGGCGTAGTACTGGTAAAAATCGCGTTCCTTTTGCGGCATGGCGTGGTTGTTGTCCCACGGCTCGGGTATGGTTATCATAACCGCGAGCGGCAGCTCCATTCCGCTCATAACAAGAAACTCAAGCGTGTTGTCAAGCCGCGCGGAATCGCTTCCGTCGGGATCGACCACGGGCAGCACCTTGTCAAAGTCGCCCATAAGCTGCTCGCTCTGCATGGTTTCCTCGCGCGCGAGCATTTTGTCGGCGTTGCCGCGAATGGTGTTTATCTCGCCGTTGTGGACTATCATGCGGTTGGGGTGAGCCTTTTGCCAGCTTGGGAAGGTGTTGGTGGAAAAGCGCGAGTGCACCAGCGCAATGGCTGATTCATAGTCCTCATCCTGCAAATCGGTGAAGAACCTGCGCAGGTCGCCCACCAAAAACATGCCCTTATATACTATGGTACGGCTCGACAGCGACACAACATAGGTGTCCTCGCTGCTCTGCTCAAAGTACCTGCGTGCAACGTAAAGCCTGCGGTCAAAGTCTATGCCGCGCTGAACGCCGTCGGGGCGGTCTATAAAGCATTGCATTATGTGCGGCATACAGTCGAGAGCCTTGGTGCCGAGCACCGAGGGGTCTGACGGCACCTCACGCCAGCCGAGCACGTTAAGACCTTCCTTTTCGGCAATTATCTCAAACATCCTTCTCGCCTGATTGCAGCTCAGCTCATTTTGCGGAAAGAAGAACATGCCGACGGCGTAGTCCCTTTCGGAGCGGATCGGGATATCAAGCTCTTTTGCGACCCTTGAAAAGAACCTGTGCGAAATCTGCAATAAAATACCCACTCCGTCGCCTGTTTTTCCTTCGGCGTCCTTGCCTGCGCGGTGTTCCAATGTTTCCACGATAGTCAGCGCGTTTTTAACAGTCGAATGAGAGCGGATGCCCTTAATGTTTACTACGGCGCCTATACCGCAGTTGTCGTGTTCAAACGAGGGCGAATACAGCGAGCTTTCCGCTGCCGCCGCTGTGTTTTGTCGCGTTTGGTCTGCAAAAGGCATACAACCAATCCTTTCTGTGTATGCAAGCTTTGAAAAAAATCCTGCAAAATCAATTACAGCTACCATTATATTACCGACGGCGTGAATTGTCAATAGTTATTTTGCAACTTTTTCACCTAACTGTTTCAGAATTATGGCGAATATTTGCCGAAAGCAGGGTTATGTATAGTGAATTTTGCAGGAAGCAAAAAAAATATTGCAAAAAGTACTTGACAAATCTTTAACGGTATGCTATACTGACGCCAATGACACAGCAAGGGCGCTGGCGGTACAAAAGCCGTCGGTGCCCTTTGTTTCGGTCAACAAACAGAATGGAGAGATAACTATGACAAAGGTTCCCGAAATTTTCGGCAGTATGGTATTCGGCGACAAGGCAATGCGCGAGAGGCTTCCCAAGGCAACCTACAAGGCGCTGAAAAAGACCATTGAAAACGGCGAGCCGCTTGACGAGAGCGTGGCAAACGTTGTTGCGGCAGCTATGAAGGACTGGGCGGTAGAGCTCGGTTGCACACACTACACGCATTGGTTCCAGCCCATGACGGGCGTGACCGCCGAAAAGCACGACAGCTTTATTGCTCCCAACGGCGACGGAGTGATAATGGAGTTCTCGGGCAAGGAGCTTATAAAGGGCGAGCCCGACGCGTCGTCCTTCCCCTCGGGCGGAATCCGCGCTACCTTTGAAGCGCGCGGCTACACCACATGGGATCCCACATCTCCCGCCTTTGTGCGCGACGGTTCTCTTTATATCCCGACCGCGTTCTGTTCCTACACGGGCGAGGTTCTGGACAAAAAAACACCCCTGCTGCGTTCGATGGAACGCCTGAGCGCAGAGGCGGTAAGGATTTTGCACCTGCTGGGCAAAACCGACGTTACCCGCGTTGCCACCACCGTAGGCCCCGAGCAGGAATACTTTTTGATAGATAAGGATATGTACGAGCAGCGCGTAGATCTTAAGCTTTGCGGCAGGACGCTGTTCGGCGCGGGGGCTCCCAAGGGTCAGGAGCTCGAGGATCATTACTTCGGCTCCATAAAAACCAGAGTCGCCGCATATATGAGGGATCTGGACGAGGAGCTGTGGAAGCTCGGCATTTTGGCAAAGACAAAGCACAACGAGGTTGCTCCCTCGCAGCACGAGCTTGCTCCGATCTTTTCAACCTCGAACATTGCAACCGACCACAACGAGCTCACCATGGAGATCATGCAAAAGGTTGCCGAAAGACACAACCTTGTATGCCTGCTGCACGAAAAGCCCTTTAAGGGTGTTAACGGCTCGGGCAAGCACAACAACTGGTCTATTTCCACAAACACGGGCGAAAACCTTCTCAGCCCCGGCAAGCACCCCGAAACCAACACGCAGTTTTTGCTGTTCCTCGCGGCGGTTGTAAAGGCTGTTGACGAGTATCAGGATCTGCTGCGCATCACCGTCGCCTCGGCGGGCAACGACCACCGTCTGGGCGCAAACGAAGCGCCGCCTGCCATCATCTCGATGTATCTCGGCGACGACCTTGACGCTCTTGTTCACTCTATCATCAACGGAGAGGATTATCACAGCGCCAAGGCGGCGCGTATGCAGACCGGCGTTGACGTGCTGGCTGACTTTAAAAAGGACAAATCCGACCGCAACCGCACCTCTCCCTTTGCCTTTACGGGCAACAAGTTTGAGTTCCGCGCGCTCGGTTCCTCGCTCAACATTGCCTGCCCCAACTACATGCTCAACACAATGGTGGCAGAGGAGCTCAGACAGTTTTACGAGGCATTAAAGGACGCCGACGACCTTGACGCAGCCCTCAAAGCCCTTATCAAAGATACCTTTACCGCACATCAGCGGATCATCTTCAACGGCGACAACTACAGCGAGGAATGGGTTGCGGAGGCAGAAAGACGCGGACTGCTCAATCTGAGATCTCTGCCCGAGGCGCTTGCTCACTTTATGGACAAAAAGAACGTGGAGCTGTTTACACGCCACAGCATCTGCACCGAGCAAGAGCTGCGCGCGCGGTATGAGATCGACCTTGAAACCTATTGCAAGCAGCTCAACATCGAGGCTCTTACAATGGTTGATATGGCAAAGAAGAACATCACGCCTGCCGTCACAGCCTATGTGCGCGAGCTGTCAGACGCGGCTCTGGCAAAAAAGGCGCTTTCCGACGCTATCCCCGTCAGCGTAGAGCTTGACGCCATAAACAGCCTTGCCTCAAAGCAGGAGCAGTTTGTTCGGCTGACCGCCGAGCTGGAGGACGAGATCTGTGCCGCCGCAGCGGTTGAAGACAATCAGGAGAAGGCGTTCGCCTATCGCAACAGGGTGTTTGCCAAGATGGAACAGCTCAGAGAAGCAGGCGACGGCATGGAGGCGGAGATGTCCGCGGAATACTGGCCTTATCCCAGCTACACCGACCTCTTGTTCGGAGTTTGATCGTTTTACCTTACCTTACCTTTGCGGGGGAACGGCATTGCGGCTGTTTTCCCGCTCCAAAAAACACAACGGCGTGTTGATCCTTACGGTCGGCGCGCCGTTATCTATTGATATGGAGTAATCAGTTATGAGTGAATCAGTAAAAGAATTAATCAGTCAAATGACAAACGAACAGCTTTTTGCCGTGTGGTTCTTGATCGGCGCGGCGCTTGTGTTCTGGATGCAGGCAGGCTTTGCCATGGTAGAGGCAGGCTTTACCCGCGCAAAAAACACAGGCAATATTATAATGAAAAACCTTATGGACTTTTGCATAGGCACCGTCACCTTTATTCTTATCGGCTTCGGTCTGCTTATGGGCGAGGATCTGGTCGGCTTTATCGGCAAGCCGGGCTTTGACCTGTTCACAGCCTACGACAGCTTCAACTTCTCGTCTTTTGTGTTCAACCTTGTTTTCTGCGCCACCACCGCAACCATAGTTTCGGGTGCAATGGCAGAGAGGACAAAATTCCTCTCCTACTGCGTGTATTCCGGAATAATCTCGGCGGTTATCTATCCCGTCGAGGCGCATTGGATCTGGGGCGGCGGCTGGCTCAGTCAGCTTGGCTTCCACGATTTTGCAGGCTCCTGCGCCATCCACATGGTTTTAAAAAGGAAAAGGACGGCAGCGTAAAGGTGGGCGCGTTTCCGGGTCACAACATTGCGCTGGGTGCGCTGGGCGTGTTCATCCTCTGGCTTGGTTGGTACGGCTTTAACGGCGCGGCGGCTACCTCTGTTGAGCAGCTTGGTTCCATCTTTTTAACTACCACCGTATCTCCCGCTATCGCCACCGTGGTGTGCATGGTCTTTACATGGATAAAATACGGTCACCCCGACGTCAGCATGTGCCTAAACGCCTCTTTGGCAGGCTTGGTTGCCATCACCGCCGGCTGTGACGTCACCGACGCCCTTGGCGCTATCGTCATCGGCGGGGTTTCGGGCTTGCTTGTGTGCTTCGGCGTATGGCTGCTCGACTACAAGCTGCACATCGACGACCCCGTCGGCGCGGTAGCCGTTCACATGATCAACGGTATTTGGGGCACTTTGGCTGTCGGCTTGTTTGCAACCGACTCCGCACCCGGCTACTCCGTGGCAAATTCCGCAGGCAAGACCCTAACCGGCTTGTTTTACGGCGGCGGCTTCGAGCTCATGGGCTTGCAGCTTATCGGCTTCGCCTCAGTAGCGGCATGGACGGCTGTAACCATGACCGTAGTGTTCCTTGTCATCAAGGCGATTTTCGGTCTGCGCGTCAGCCGCGAGGAGGAGCTTCTCGGACTTGACTCTACCGAACACAACATGCCGTCCGCTTATGCCGGCTTCAGCATGATCCCCGAATATGTTGAGGAGGGCGTACCCGCACCCGTTCTTGTCACAGGCGACGCACCCGTTGCCGAGGCTGTTCCCGTTAAGAAAATGCCGTCCTTTGACGACGGAACCCCCAAGATCAGCAAGGTTGAGATCGTTTGCAAGGAAGCCCGTCTTGAGGCTCTTAAAAACGCTATGATGGATATAGGCATCACGGGCATGACGGTAACGCATGTGCTGGGCTGCGGCACGCAGAAGGGCAAGCCCGAATATTACCGCGGCGTTCAGATAGAGGCAAACCTGCTGCCCAAGGTTCAGGTCAACATTGTTGTATGCACCGTGCCGGTTGGCAAGGTTATCGAAACGGCAAAGCGCGTCCTTTACACGGGTCACATCGGCGACGGCAAGATATTTGTATATGACGTTGAAGAGGTTGTCAAGGTGAGAACCGGTCAGACGGGTCTTGAAGCCATGCAGAATTTTGATTCTATTTGATGCTTCCGGGTGCGATACCTCCGTTTCGTTACAGTTTTATCCGATTTGTAAATATGGCTACACCTGTGCCCGGGATTGTAAAAACGGCTACAAATCGAGGGTGAATTGAATATTGTAAGCGCCCGAAAAAAGTGTTATAGTGTAGTCAATGAAAAACAAACCAACAAATCATAAAAAACGGAGGTACTAAAAATGAAAAAGAACGTATTTGGATTCATCGGATTATTTGCAGGCATCGGAGCATTTGTACTTTTGATCGCGGCGCTTTTCATGCCCACGGCGGCTATCAGCGGCTCGACCTTTGCGCTTTACGGCGGCGTCAACGTGACGATGGCTCTCATCGCCGCAGCGCTCGGAGTAACCGCAATAGTGTTCGGCATCATCAGCCGCAAGGACCGCGACAAAAAGGGTCCCCGCAAGGCAGGCGTTATCGTAGGCGTATTCGCAATGATCATTTCTCTTATGGGCGCAGGTCTTTTCTCGCTCACAGGCACCATAGTTGACTACGCCAACGGCAAGAGCAACTCAGTTATAGCACAGCTGGACGCCGAGCAGCGCAAGCCCGTAGATGACCTTATCACACAGGTTCGCGCACAGTTCCCCGCAAAATAATAATTATATGCAACAGACGCGGTTCGCAGCCCGAAAGGGTTTTGAACCGCGGTTTTGTTTTAGTCGTGAACTGATATTATCCTTGATACGCCAAAGCATTTGTGATACAATATAGTCATATCAATACGGAGGATCGTATTATTATGAAAAAATATATACTTGCGCTTGACGAGGGCACAACGAGCGCGCGCAGTATTCTTTTTGACAAAAACATGAACATAGTCAGCATGGCGCAGCAGGAATTTCCTCAGATTTTTCCGCGCCCGGGCTGGGTCGAGCAGGACGCTATGCAGATATACGCCACCCAATACGCCTCGCTGACCGAGTGCATAGCCAAAAGCGGCGTGTCGCCCGACGAAATAGCGGGTATCGGCATAACCAACCAGCGCGAAACCGTTATCGTCTGGGACAGGGTCACGGGCAAGCCTGTTTATAACGCCATTGTGTGGCAATGCAAGCGCACGGCGGACATGTGCGAGCAGCTTAAGGCGGACGGGCTTTCCGACTATATAAGCGAAACGACGGGTTTGCGCCCCGACGCGTATTTCAGCGCGACAAAAATAAAGTGGATACTGGACAACGTTCCGGGCACTCGGCAGAAAGCCGAAAAAGGCGACCTCCTGTTCGGAACCGTTGACACATGGCTGCTGTGGAAGCTGACCGAGGGCAAGGTGCACGTCACCGACCGCACAAACGCTTCGCGCACAATGCTGTACAACATACACGACCTGTGCTGGGACGAAAGGCTGTGCAGCGTGCTCGGTATTCCCATGGCAATGCTGCCCGAGGTTCGCTCAAGCGGCGAGGTGTATGGATATATGAACCTTATGGGCTCTTCGGTTCCCATCTGCGGAATAGCCGGCGACCAGCAGGCGGCGCTGTTCGGTCAGGGCTGCGTGCACAGCGGCGACCTTAAGATCACCTACGGCACGGGCTGCTTTTTGCTCTCTAACACGGGAACAACGCCTGCACGCAGCGCGAACGGGCTGCTGACCACCATAGCCGCAACGCCGTACGGAGAGGCTGTGGAGTATGCGCTGGAGGGCAGTGTGTTTACGGGCGGCGCGGTGATCCAATGGCTGCGCGACGAGATGGGGCTTATACGTGAATCCGCCGACAGCGAATACTTTGCGACAAAGCTTAAGGACAACGGCGGAGTTTATCTTATCCCTGCCTTTTCGGGCTTGGGCGCACCCTACTGGGACATGCACGCGCGCGGCACCCTTACGGGGCTGACGCGCGGAACAGGGCGCAATCATATCATTCGCGCTGCGCTGGAGTCGATTGCTTTTCAGTCCAACGACGTGATCGACGCAATACGCGCCGACAGCCCGAACGACATCAACAGCCTCAAGGTTGACGGCGGCGCGTCGGCAAACAATTTTTTGATGCAGTTTCAGGCAAATATTTCAAACCTGAACGTGATCCGCCCGAGCCAAAAGGAGGCGACCGCCGCAGGCGCGGCATATCTTGCGGGAATAGCCGCAGGCTTTTTTGACAGGGACAGCCTGTTCTCGGCACAGGGCGGCAAGGCGACTGTGTTCAAACCGTTTATATCGGACAAAGAAAGGCAAAGACTGCTCATCGGCTGGAAAAACGCCGTGAGCTCCGCCACGGGAGGCAAGTATGAATAAAACATCAGTAAGCTTCAAATCGACCGATTCCATCCACACCCTCAGGGGCAATCTTTACATTCCGGACTCAGCCCCCAAGGGCATATTCCACCATGTTCACGGCATGACCGACCACAAGGAGCGATACGACTCCATGCTGCGCGAGATATGCGACGCGGGCTACATCTGCCTCGCCTATGACAACCTCGGCCACGGCGAGACCGCGCGCGACGAAAGCGAGCTGGGCTACTTTGCCCCCAAGGACGGCTACAGGCTGCTTGCAGAGGATGTTTTTGCCGTGTCTGAGCAGATGAAAAAGGATTTTCCCGGCACGCCCTATTACCTTATGGGTCACAGCATGGGTTCGTTTATCGTTCGCCTGACGGCGTTTGACCATCCGCAAACCGCCGACAAGCTGATAGTCATGGGCACGGGCGGCCCCAATCCCGCCTCTGCGCCCGCTCTCGCCTTTATCAAAAGCAACAAGCGCATTTACGGAGAAAAGCACGTTTCGCCCTTCATAGAGGGACTTGCGTTCGGCGCCTACAACAAGCGCTTCGGCAGCGCCGGGGGCGACTGGCTTTCCAAGGATCCCGAGGTGCGCAAGGCTTTTGACGCGGACAAATTCTGCAATTTCCACTTTACGGCAAGCGCCTTGTATGATCTTGTAAAGATAAACATGGAGGTCAACAAAAAGGCATGGTTCGGCGGCATAAGAAAAGACCTGCCCATCCTGCTCGTTTCGGGCGCCGACGACCCCGTGGGCGACTACGGCAGGGGAGTGCTGGCGGTCTATAAAAACCTTAAGGCGGCAGGAGCCGACGCGAGGATGAAGCTGTACAAGAACAACCGCCACGAGATATTCAACGACACCGCCCGTGACAAGGTCATAGCGGATATTTTGGAGTTTATAAAAGAATAAATAACAACAAAACCGGGCGCCCGTTTGGACAGCCCGGTTATATTATTTCGGAGACTGTATAAGCTCAGCCATCTCTGTTGTCGATGATCACGGGGTTCCCGTGCAGAAAATGAAATATCGCCGGCGTGCGGGTCTCTCCGTTGATGCTCAAAGACCGACCGTCGCCGTGTTCAAGTATGGTGCCGCTGCCTATCGTAAACGCGCCGTCCGTCTGCTCGGTGTCTATAGCGACAGCGTACCAGTTTCCGCAAATGTAAGAGCTTTCAATGCTCAGCGCACCGCACACTCCGTCAAAGCTGCGGTCTCTTTTTACACGCAGCCCCTGCCTACCGCCGTATATATACGCGTTGGCTATCGTGCCGGTCGCGCCTCTGCTGCAAAAGTAAAACGCGCCCTGACAGCCCACCTCGGGAGTATCGGCAAACGGCTCGCTTCCGTCTGCGCCCATGCCTCTTGTGTTGATAAAGCTGCCGCCGTGTATCTCAAGCCGGTTCCCCTCTTCGCCGCAGTAATATATGCCGCCGTGGGCAGGCGATTCAAAGGTGCCGCCGTATATTTCAACGTCAGTACTTCCGCTGAAAAGCATTGCCGAATGACTGCCGTGTATATAGTTGCTTCCGTTGTTTTCGGTCAGGATAAAGTTTGAGTTGTATCCGTTTATTCCGTGCCCCACGCCGTCGGAGGCGGGATTGTACGACGGGATGGTGGAGGTCACAGCGGCGTTGATGTTGTCGATGCTCACCGCAGGAACATAGTTGATTAGCATTCCGTAGTTGTGTATTATATTGTTGCAAACCGAGCCTGCGGTCGATCTCAGCGTGTCGCTTGTCGAGTTGACGGCAGCGGAATTTGAAGCATAAACACAGGCTATTGTGTGGTAGTAATCGGCGTCCGTTCGTTCCTCTGCAACAGAGTGATCAAGCGATATGCTGTTCATTTCGGAAATAAGAGTCGCATTAGTGCCGAGGCTTATCCCGTGTACATACACGTACCCGTTTTCAGCCGTTAAGGTTTTCAGATCGATCGTGCTGTGTGACAATTCAAGCGTTTGATCCTTGCTTAAATGGAGACCTTTTATAAAATAATCCGTCGCCACGCAGCCCGAAATATCAACGTTGCTCACACGGGATTCGCCGCCCAGAAGCAGGCAGCAATATCCGCCGACCGCATCGGCAGAGGAAACATCAAAGCTGCTGTCGGTTATCGCTGCGGCAACGCCCGGCTCCGTCATAACCGAGATCATTATGCTTGCGCTGTTGTTGTTTATGACCTCGGTGTGCATGGTGCAGCCTGTCATGCTTATGCTGCCGTTTTTGGCTTCCAGAGCATATTGACGCGTCAGGCTGCTGTTGTTGTCTATGGTCACATCAAGCTGCATATCCTCCAAAGCAAGCGTGCGCGGCGAGTAGTTATTTGCCTGCACCAAAAAGCAGTCCTGCATGGCGCCCGATATGCTGCCGCCGGATATGGCAAGGTCGCAGTCGTAGGTGATGCCGCTTCCGCAGGAAAAGGATAAGGCTTTTCCGCACATATCTATAACCGTATTTTTGACAAACGACAGCCCCGGAGTGTTCGTGCTGTCGGATGTAAGAAAAATGTGCGCCGTATCATCCTCTATATACATTCCGCACGCGGCTCCCGACGGTGTGAGCAGGTCGGAATTACCGGTAGAAAGAAGATTCGCGTCGGCTGCCGCAAGGGCGAGCGACGAATAATACACCGTGCGCGAGCCGTCGTCGATTATCACCACCGGGTCAAAGCAGTTGTCAAAGCCTGCAATGCTGCGCTGCAGGGCGGTGACGTCTGCCACCGTAATGCTGCCGTCGCCGTCAACATCGGCAGCGGCAAGCGGCGTCCCTCTCAGGGGCTCATATTCCGCAAGGTAGCGCTGAACAGCCGTGGCGTCGCATATGTCCGTTGTTCCGTCGCCGTTGACGTCTCCGAGCACGGCAGCCGCCGCTCCCGTTTCGGCAAGCAGATGAAAAACAAACACCAAGACTGCTGCCTGTACGATTATCATTAATGCCTTTTTCATTTCATCACCTGATGATGGAATCTATAAACGGAAGAGAAAGCAAAGCAACAATCAAAAGTACGGCGATCAGTTTTTGCCAAAGCGGCTTTTCGCGGTTTCCGAATTTGCAGGAACACATCGGTAAAGAAGTTGAGCGCCTTGTCAAGAAGCCTTGAAACGATGTCGGAACCGAGCACGACGCAGGCAGCAACGGTAAACACAGCCGCATACGCAAGCAGCATTACGGCGGAGAATCCGCCGATAAAGCGGTTCATCAGCAGGGTGATAGGGCGGTGGATAAGAAAGATCGCAAGCGAGTTTCTTCCTACCTTGGTAAGCAGAGGGATGTTTCCCTTCGGCGTCAGCAGCAAAAGCCCGGCGATGCACAAAAACGCCACAACAAAAACAACGGCGCGTCCCGGCAACTGCCTGAAAATCTCCTCATATGCTGCAAAGCCAAAGTCCTTTTGACCGACATGCAGCAGGCTTTTGCTGAGAAACGCAATGCCTGCGCCCGCACAGATGATGACGACGCCCGGAAGCAGCCTCTTGAGCGGCGAAAAAGACACGAGCTTGTCTGAGTTTTCCTTTGAAAGAAAGTAGCCGGCAAGAAAGAACGGATACAGCGAAATGATCCTCGCCAGGGCAAAGGTGTTGTCGATATCCTGCCAAAAGCCCGCAAACAGGGAGATGACCAAAAAGAGCGGCAGGCTCCATTTTGTTTTGGAAAAATATGGCGTTATCAGCCTCCACGCTATGAGAGCAAGAAGATACCATGCGGAATTGTACGGCGTGGTAACCAAAAGCGGGTGTCCGTTAATAAACGCCATGCCGAGGTGAACGGTTGTTAACAGCAGGTACGCCGAAAGCAGCTTTGTAAGCGACCTTGCGCTTCGTGAGTTTTTGCTTTTGCTGAAATAGCCCGACACAAACACGAACGCCGGCATGTGGAAGAAGTATATCGCATCTACGACATGTCTTATTATGCCGATGTCCAAAGAGCTGTAAAGGCAATGCCCGAACACAACAAGCGCTATCAGCACGCCTTTCATGTTGTCCCAATACGAAGACCTTTGGGTCAAGGTGCTTTGATTCTGTTTCATAACCGACTCCCTTATACTTTTTGAACCATTTTATCATACCTGTAATAAAAAGTCAATTTTCATATATCAAGGCTCGATTTTTTTGTGCATTGTTCGGCTTTGCAATTTAAGGCTAAAGAAAAACAACCTGTATTTTTGCGAAAACAGCTTGATTAAAGCCTGCTGCGTTGGTATAATAATTACATACCACTCAGGGGGCAGCCGCATGAACCAACAACTGATCGCCGACCTTTCGGCAGAGCTTATAATGAAATATTACGAAAACGACTACATGCCGTTTTTGATGCACATGGACGACGACGCGCTGTGGTACGGCCCCGCAGAGGGTCAGTTTATTCACGGCAGAGATGAAATGATACGCGTCTGGAACAGCGAAAAGCACGAATTAAAATTCTCTTTGGGAAATATGGACGTTGTGCACATCTCCTCTCACGCGTCGTATTGCGACGTCATGCTCAGCTATCACGTGACAACGCATTATCCCGACCACGACGACATCACGCTTTATCAGCGGATACTGCTTACATGGTGCGAGCGAACCGTGGAGGATG
Organism: uncultured Ruminococcus sp.; assembly: GCA_902798365.1. Taxonomy (GTDB): domain Bacteria; phylum Bacillota; class Clostridia; order Oscillospirales; family Acutalibacteraceae; genus Ruminococcoides. The sequence continues at coordinate 22,545 of CADBWP010000022.1, read as the reverse complement.
GCGACGGAAGCAAGGCAAAGGAGCCGCGCATTTTGGTGTGCCACATATCAAATCCGCACGCAAAGCACGACGATGACGTTATCTATCCCAAGAACTTTCACGAGGTATATCGGGGATACCGCGAGCCGCCGCACGGCAGGCGAATCCACCTTCACGGCATGGACAGATCGGATCACTTCATTCTCACCGACACCGTGATATACATAGCCGCCTCGCACGGCGCCAAGCACAGCATAGTTCACACCACCGACGGCGAGGTAGAGGCGGCATCGACAGTCACAAGCCTTGCGCGGCAGTACGGCAGCCTGTTTTTGCGCTGCCACCAAAGCTATCTTGTCAACCCCGAATACATCCGCAGCATCCGCCGTTTCAGGGTCACGCTTTCCGACGGCACCGAGCTGCCCGTGCCCGAGAAAAAATACACCGCCTTCCGCGACAGGGCGGTAAAGCTTATGAAGCGCGAAAAGGAATAATTACTTCTTCAATTTTTATTCGCGCGGCAAATTGCCCATTGTATATTTTGATTTATTGTAGTATAATAACCATAGGCAGAATCATCCGCCGCAAGGCATTTTTATAAACCGGTGATACTATGAGGCTTTATTTAAAGCGTGACAAGTCGGCAGACAAATATGACTTTGTGTTTTATGACGAGCTCGGCAAAGAGAAGTACCGCGCCTACTTTTACAGGGGCAAGGTCGCGCCGCGGTTCACCATGACGATAGAGACTCCCGCCGGCGCGGCGGCGGCAAAAATACGCATGCTGCCGCTTGTGGGCGTGCGCGCCTTTGTGCTCAGGGCGGGCAAGGGTCACGTAACGCTTGTTGTTGTGCCCACGCAAAAGGGGATATACTCTTACTTTTACGGCAACAACTGGCACATCAGCGGCGATCTCGCCACCAAAAACTTCAATATCATAGACGTTGACAAAAGCGTCATACTCAGTCACACGCGCCGACCCGACTGCTGCCTGCTCGAAATATCAAATCCCGACAACGAGCTTTACTGTGTGGCGGCGTCGATATGCGCAAACCTTATAAACACGATAGAAAAGAAAACGCTGCAGCCCATTGGCAGCTGACGCGAAACGACACGGCTTGCTTCCCACGGCATGCCGCGCAATAAAAGTGGGGGAAAGGCTTTGGCGATTATTATGGATAAACTTTTACAACTGCTGTGCAAAAACTCACAGTTTACCGTTCCGGAGCTCTCGGCAATGCTGGGCGAGCCCGAGGACTATATCAGGGCGCAAATCAGGGAATATGAGAGCAAGGGCATAATCAAGGGCTATCAGGCTGTTGTCAACTGGGAAAAGGCGGACGACAGCTATGTTGAGGCGCTGATAGAGCTTAAGGTAACGCCCAAGCGCGAGACGGGTTTTGACGAGATGGCGGAGCTTTGCATGGCGTTTGACGAGGTGGAGTCGGTCTATCTTATGGCGGGCGTGTATGACTTTGCGCTTATTGTGCGCGGCGAAACCATGCAGGACATCGCCATGTTCGTCGCCAAAAAGCTCTCTACCATAGACGGCGTGCTCTCCACAGGCACACACTTCATTATGCGCCGCTACAAGGACAGGGGTCAAAAGCTTTTTTCATCGGAGCACGATAACGACGAGAGGAGCTTAATCCTGTGATAAACTACGACAACTATCTTAACAGCACGATACGTTCGGTCAGTCCCTCGGGCATACGCAAGTTTTTTGACATTGCCAACGAAATGGATGACGTTATCTCGCTGAGCATAGGTGAGCCCGATTTTCAAACGCCGTGGCACATCCGCGACGAGGGCGTAAAGACCCTTGTAAAGGGCAAAACCTGGTATTCGCCCAACCGCGGCTTTGCCGATCTGCTAAAGGAGATCTCGCAGTACTACAGCCGCCGCTTTTCGCTTGACTACAGCCCTGCCGATCAGGCGCTTGTCACCGTGGGCGGCAGCGAGGCGATAGACCTTGCCCTGCGCACGCTTGTAAACCCCGGCGACGAGGTTATAATCCCACAGCCGTCGTTTGTGTGCTACAATCCGCTCACCGTTATGGCGGGCGGCATTCCCGTTGTTATCAACACCAAAAACGAGGACGAGTTCAGGCTTAAGGCTGCCGATCTTGAGGCGGCGATAACCCCAAAAACCAAGCTGTTGGTGCTTCCATTCCCAAACAACCCCACGGGAGCCATCATGGAAAAACGCGACCTTGAAGAGATAGCAGAGGTCGTAAAGCGTCACGACCTGTTCGTGCTCTCCGACGAAATATACTGCGAGCTTACATACGGCGGCAGAAACCACGTTTCCATCGCGTCTATAGACGGCATGTACGAGCGCACGGTGGTCATAAACGGTTTTTCAAAGTCATATGCCATGACGGGCTGGAGGCTCGGCTACGCGCTCGGTCCCGCGCCCGTTATCAGCCAGATGACAAAGCTGCACCAGTACGGAATAATGTGCGCGCCCACCACCGCTCAGTACGCCGCCATAGAGGCTCTGCGTTACGGCGACCGCGACGTTAAGCACATGCGCGACGAATACGACATGCGCCGCCGCTTGGTGGTTGACAACTTCAACGATATGGGGCTTAGCTGCTTTGAGCCGCTGGGAGCGTTCTATGTGTTCCCGTGTATTCAGTCAACCGGAAAAACCTCTGAGGAGTTCTGCACAAGGCTGCTGCTCGACAAGCATGTGGCGGTAGTGCCGGGCACCGCGTTCGGCAGCTGCGGCGAGGGCTTTATCCGCGTGTCCTATTCCTACTCGCTCAAGCATCTTAAGATAGCGCTCCAAAGGATACGCGAATTCATTGAGGAACAGTAAAATGGAAGTTAAAGTAAAGGCTCCGGCAAAAATAAACCTCTCGCTCGACGTTTTGGGCAGGCGACCCGACGGCTATCACGAGCTTTCCACCGTAATGCAGACCGTTGACCTGTACGACGAGATCACCCTTACGCAAAACGACAGCGGCAGGGTTACGGTTTCCTGCGAATACGAGGGCGTGCCCTGCGACGACAACAACATATGCGTCAAGGCGGCGCACAGGTTTTTTGAGCATTGCAGGGACGAGGTCAGCGGAGTACATATCAATATCGACAAGCAGATACCCACTCAGGCGGGGCTTGCGGGCGGCAGCGCCGACGGCGCGGCGGTAATAGTCGGGCTCAACTACATGCTCGGCAAGCGCCTCACTCCGCGCGAAATGCTCGCCATAGGCGCTCGCGTGGGCGCGGACGTTCCGTTTTGCATAGAGGGCGGCACCAGGCTTTGCACGGGTGTGGGCGACGTCATGTCGCGCGTTCCGCCGCTTCAGGGTGTGGGCATTGTCATATGCAAGCCCGACACGGTGGGCGTATCCACCGCCGAGGCGTACCAAAAGGTTGATTCCCTTGCGCCCCACAGCTGCTACACCGATGAAATGGTCAAGGCTCTGTGCAGCCGCGATCTGTTTATGATAACCTCAACCATCTTCAACGACTTTGAGCTTGCCCTGCAAATCCCCGAGGTCAACACCATCAAGGGCGAAATGCTCGCGCTCAAGGCAATGGGCGCGGGAATGAGCGGCTCGGGCTCCGCTGTGTTTGCGCTGTTCGGTTCGCAACGACGGGCAAAGCGCTGCTTTGAGGAGCTTAAAAAGAAATATCCGCAAACCTTTTTGTGCAAGCCCGTGAAAACAGGCTGCACGGTCGAATAAAAAATAAAAACCTGTCCATAATTCCGGTGACAAAGCTTTTCGGAAGGGACAGGTTTTTGTGAAATTATGGATAAAATCGGCGTGCGCGGCGTTCGTGCTGTGCGTCATCTACTCGCTCGTTCCGTTTCAGGCGGACTGCCAAAGCATTTCGCGCGAGGTGTTCAGGCTGCACATTTTGGCAAACTCCGACAGCGAAGAGGATCAGGCTCTCAAGCTTAAGGTGCGCGACAGAATACTCCAATACTCCGCCGGGCTGTTTGAGTCCGTGCAAAGCATAGATGAGGCTCAGGCGGCTGCCGCAGCACATCTCGGCGATTTTGAGAGAATAGCAGCCGACGAGCTTCGCCGCTGCGGCAGTAACCATACCGTCAGAGCGGAGCTTGCCGATATGTACTTTTCCACACGAAAATATGACGGCTTCACCCTGCCGGCGGGCTGTTACAGCGCCATCAGGTTGACCATAGGCGAGGGCAGGGGGCACAACTGGTGGTGCGTAATGTTTCCGTCGCTGTGCGTCACCCGCGAAAGCTCCGACCAAAAAGCCCGCGACGCTTTTTCCGACAGCGAGTACAAGGTCGTGAGCGGCGGAGGGCAGGAATACAAGTTTTTCGTGGTGGAGATGTTTGAAAGACTGTTCGGATAATTACGGTTTTCGGACTTGTTTATAATAGTAAAAAAAGGTGAAACCATGCTCAGATTCATTCTCGGCACGGGCGGCACGGGAAAGACCGCCTACATCCACAAGCAAATCAAATCGCTGGTTTGGGACGGCGGCGAGGCGTTCATGCTCGTGCCCGACCAAAGCTCCTTCGAGACCGAAAAGGCGTTCCTCGACCTTTTGGGCGCAAGACTGTGCAAAAACGTAACGGTGTTCGGCTTTGACGGCCTGTGCCGTTACGTGTTCGGCCGTGCGAGGTTCGCTCCGCAAAATGTGATAGACAACGGCACGCGCGCCGTGCTTATGAGCCTTGCCCTGGAGCAGCTTAGCGAAAAGCTTACGCTGCTAAGCGGCAAAAACACACGCGCCCTCGGCGACATGCTGCTGGGCGCTTTGCAGGAGTGCAAGAAGAACGGCGTCACCACCGACATGCTGTGCGCCGCCGCCGAAAGGGTGGGCGACAAAACTCTCTCGCAAAAGCTGAGCGAGACGGCTCTTGTTTTTGACGCCTTTGACGCGCTGCTGTCTCAAAGCTACATAGATCCCCTCGACAACCTCGACAGGGTCAACAAAATTCTTTTAGAGAATAATGAGCTGTTCCGCAACAGCGTGCTCTATATCGACGCGTTCAGCGGCTTCAGCAAGGTGCAGACAGATCTTATTCGTATTCTGCTCGACCGCTGCCGCGAGGTCAACATAGCCCTAACCCTCGATTCGCCTGACGGCGACGATGCGGTGTTCAGGGTTTCACGTACCACCATGAAGCAGCTTAAAGACCTTGCCAAGCGCGACGGCGTTGAGATAAAAGCTCCCGTAAAGCTCACCGATCCCGTGCGATATTGCACGGACGAAATGCGCGCCGCGGGCATGGGCATGTTCAGGCGTGATATTCAGCCCTTTGAGAACGAGCCCGACTTTGTTACAGCTTATTCCGCCGCCGATGTTTATGATGAAAGTGAGTTTGTCGCGCGGCAGATCAAGCGGCTTGTCATAGAGGAGGGCTACCGCTACAGCGATATTTCGGTTATTTGCCGCGACCCCAAGCCCTATCGAGGCGTGCTGGGCGTTACGCTTGAAAAATACGGGATACCCTGCTTTGCCGACTCGCGCACAGACGTCGGCGTAAAGCCTGCCGTGCGGCTTATCAACTCCGTATTCAGGCTGATTCTGGACGGCTGGGCGCGTGAGGACGCGCTGTCGCTGCTCAAAACGGGGCTGACTGTCAACAGCCTTGAGGACATTGCCGCCTTTGAAAACTACTGCTATGTGTGGAACGTCAGCGGAAAGGCTCTTACGCAGGAGTTTTTGCAAAATCCGCGCGGCTTTGCCGAGAGCTTTACCGACGACGACCAAACGCAGCTTGCCGCCGCCGAGGCGGTAAGGCGGTCGTTCGTTTTGCCGCTCGCCGCTTTTCGAGAGGAGCTCCGCGACAAAAACGGCAGGCAGATCACAGAACTGCTCTATCGCCTGCTTGAAGAGTTAAAGGTTCCCGAAACGCTCTCTGCTCTTTGCGACGAGCTCGAGCAGGGCGAAATAAAAGGCTTGGGAGCCGAACAGCTGCGCGTGTGGCGGCTGCTTATGGAGGCGTTTGACAAAACCGTTGCGGTGGCAGGCGACCTGCCGCTTTCCGCAAAAAGATATTACGAGCTGCTGTCGATTCAAATTTCTAATATAGAATTAACACGCATACCGCAGACGCTCGACAGCGTGACCGTCACCACCGCGCAGCGTGTGCGCGGCACAGGCAAAAGAGCGGCGTTTCTTATCGGCTGCAACGACGGCAGCTTTCCTGCCGCTCCGCACAGCGCAGGGCTGTTTTCGGATTACGAGCTTAAGCTCTTGCCCGAATACGACGTCGATCTCAGCGACGACTACGCCTATCTTGCCGACCTCGAGACTTTTATGGCGTACAGCGCGGCGGTTTCTCCGTCGCACAGGCTTTATGTCAGCTGGTGTTCCGTAAGCGCCGACGGCGAAAAGCTGCGCCGTTCGGTAATCGCCGACGAGCTGTTCAGGGTGTTCCCGTCGCTTGTTCTGCTCGACCGCCACGACCTTGACGACCGCCGCGACGCCATGCTTGCCATAGCGCCCGCGTTTGAGGAATACGCCCGTTCGCTTGGCGCACGCAAAAAAGCGCCCAAGGGGCTCGCCGAATTTTTCGAGGCGGATCCGCACTATTCCTCGGGGGCACAGGCGGTGCGGCGTGCGCTTGACCGTTCGCCCATCCGCATGGAAAACCCCGAAAGCGCACGGCTGCTTTTCGGCGAAAACCTGACCGTTTCCGCATCGCAGATAGAAAAATTCAGTCTGTGCAAATTCTCTTACTTCTGCAACTACGGCCTGCGCGTGCGCGAAAGGCTGCGCGCCGAAATAAACCCGATGGAATACGGCACTCTTGTGCATTACATACTCGAAAAATTCTTCACTCAATATTCTAAAGAAGAATATTCTGCCATGTCCCGCGACGAGCTTGACGCGTTTATCCGCAACACGGTTTCGGGCTACCTCGAAACCGTTATGGGCGGCGGCAGCGCAAAGACAAAGGCATTTCTGTACCGCCTTGACGTGCTCTGTCAAAACCTGCTGCTGCTTGTTGAGCACCTGTGCGCAGAGCTTGCGCAAAGCGATTTTGAGGCCGCCGACTGCGAGCTCGGCATCGGCACAGACATACCTGCCTACACGGTGCAGCTTCCCACGGGACAAAACATAGCCGTTTGCGGCAGCGTTGACCGCGTTGACATCATGCACACCGACGGCGGCAGCTATCTTCGCATAATCGACTACAAAACCGGCAGCAAGACCTTTAAGCTGTCCGACATCCTCTACGGGCTCAACCTGCAAATGCTGCTCTACCTGTGCTCAATAGTAAAAGAGGGCGGCGAAAGATACGGCAAAATCACTCCGGCAGGCATCCTTTATATGCCTGCGGCGGTGCCTAACATAGCCGCCGACGGTCTAAGCGAGGATAAAATACGCGGCAAGATAGACTCGACCTTTAAAATGAACGGGCTGCTGCTCGATGATGTGCGCGTAATAAAGGGCATGGACAAGACCGAGAGCGGTAAATACATACCCGTAAAAATAAAAAACGGAGGCTGCGACGGCGGCGATAGCGTTGCCACTTTGGCGCAGTTCGGCAAAATATTTGAAAAGCTCAACCGCACCGTGCTCAAAATGGGCGAGGAGCTTTTTGACGGCAGGATAGAGGCTGTTCCGCTCAAGGGCGGAGCAGACGCATGCCAATACTGCCCCTACGACAGCGTTTGCGGGCTGCGGCAGGGCGAGCCGGTAATAACATACAAGCAAAGCGCCGAGGATGTTTATAAGCAGCTTGAAGCAGAGAAAGGGGGAGAGGGATAATGCAGAGACAATGGACAGACGGACAGCGCAACGCTATCTATGCCACGGGCGGCTCGGTGCTGGTCTCGGCGGCGGCCGGCTCGGGCAAAACAGCCGTGCTGGTGGAGCGCGTCATTCAAATGATAACCCGCCGCGAAAACCCCATAGACGCCGACAGGCTGCTGGTGGTCACCTTTACCAAGGACGCCGCCGCCGAGATGAAGCAGAGGATCTCGGCGGAGCTTTCGCGCCTGCTTAAAAACGATCCTCTCAATCCGCAGCTTCTCAACCAGAGCAGGCTGCTCCACACCGCATCCATAAGCACGATAGACAGCTTTTGCGGTTCATTGGTGCGCGAGTATTTTCACACCCTCGGTGTTGCGGCGGATTTTCGCATTGCCGACAGCGGCGAGCTTGAGCTGCTTAAGGCTGCGGCTATGGACGCCGCTTTCGAGGCATTTCACGCAGGCGGAACGTCAGAGTTTGCCGCGCTTTTAGACGCTTTTGCAGGCAAAAACGGCGACGCCAAGCTGCGCGAGACCGCCCTGCGCGTGGCGGAGTTTTTGGACACTCAGCCCTTCCCAGAGCAATGGCTCTGCGACATGTACTCGGGCTATGGCGAAAGGCGTGTGTCGCGCTCCGTTTGGGGCAAAATAATGACCGAATATGCCGCGCCCGCCGTTTCTCACGCCGTTAATCTGACCGAAAATTCGATAAAGCTTGCCGCCGACGCCGACGAAAAGCTGGGCGATAAGCTCCGCGTTATTCTCGAGGACGACCTTGCGGGCTACACGCATATTCAGCAGGCGCTCGGGGGTGAGAGCTGGGACGGCATCGTGACCGCTATCCACGGCTTTTCTCCCGTGCGGTTCAGCGTTCCGCGCGGCTATGCGGACGACCCGATAAAGCTTGCCGTTGCCGCAAACCGCGACGCGGCAAAAAAAGCCCTCAATAAGCTAAAGACATATTTTTGCCGCACCGAGGCGGAGGCGCACGACGAGCTGTGCGATTTGCAGGGGCTTGTGGGCACGCTGTTTGACCTTGTGCGCCGCTATCTTGCCGAGCTTCGCGCTGTAAAGCAAAAGAAAAACGTGCTCACCTTTTCCGACGTTGAGCTGCTCACCGTGCAGCTGCTCGCCGTTCCCGACGAAAACGGCGGCTACATAAAAACCGAACAGGGGCACGAGGTCTCCGCGCGGTATGACGCGGTCATAGTGGATGAATTTCAGGATGTCAACGACGTGCAAAATCTTATATTCAACTGTGTTTCAACAAACGAAAACAACCTGTTTGCGGTGGGCGACGTAAAGCAGAGCATTTACGGCTTTCGCCAGGCAAAGCCTCAGATTTTTATAGACAGGCGAAAAAGCTACAAGCGGTTTGATGCCGACGCTCCCGACTATCCCGCAACTATAATTCTCGACAAGAATTTTCGTAGCCGCTCAGAGGTTTGCGATACGGTCAATTTCATCTTTTCGCGCCTTATGACGCGCGACTCGGCGCAGATGGACTACAACGCCGACGAGCAGCTTAACGTCGGCGCCACCTATGACGACACCGACAAATGCGGCACGGAATTTTCTATAATAGAAAAATCAGCCTTTGACGAGGAGGACTCTGCCGTGCTTGAGGCGCGTTACATAGCACGCCGTATCCGCGAGATAATGTCGGACGGCTCCACCGTAACCAAGGGCGAGGAGCAGCGGCAGCCAACCTACGGCGACTTTGCGATAATGCTGCGCAGCGCCAGGGGAAGGGCTCAGACTATGGTCAACACTCTGCGCGACCTGGGTATTCCGGCTTTTTGCGAGGAAAAGGAATCCGCCTTTGACTCGATAGAGGTCAAGCTGCTGCTAAATCTTCTGCGCGTCATAGACAACCCCGCACGCGACATTCCCCTTCTGTCGGTCTTGTGCAGCCCCATGTTCGGCTTTACCCCCGACGAGCTGGCTCGGCTCAGGGCAGGCAACAGGCGCACAACGCTTTATGCCGCGCTGTGCCAATACGCACAGACCGACCAAAAGGCGGCTGACTTTCTTTCTGTTTTAAAAAACCTGCGCAACCTTTCCTGCGTCGCCTCGGTTGACGAGCTTGTGGGCATGGCGATAGAGGCTTCGTCCCTTGCCGCCGTTACAGCCGCCGTGCGCGCAGGCGACGCATCTATGAAAAACCTCAACCTGATAAGGCATTACGCGCGCGCGTATGAGGACAGCGGCGCCAAAACTCTGTCCGACTTCATCTTCTTCATCGACAGGCTGACGGACAGCGGAGCCGAGCTGCCTGCCTCGCCATCAGCCGACGCGGATTCACTCAACGGCGTGCGCGTGCTCAGCATACACAAATCAAAGGGTCTCGAGTTCCCGTTCTGCTTTTTGGCAGGTGCGGCAAAGAGGTTCAACAAAACCGACCTGCACGCCGACGTGCTTATCGACAGCGTGGCGGGCCTGGGCATAAAGCGCAGGGACGGCGTGTGCCGCTACAACACCCTGCCGAGGCTGGCGGTAGAGATAGAGATCGAGCGAGCCGAGATAGCCGAGGAGCTTCGCGTACTCTATGTTGCCCTTACCCGCGCGCGTGAAAAGCTGATGATCGTCGGCTCAAAGTCAAACGCGGAAAAATACATATCAGACACCGCCGCACAGCTTTTGTTCGGCTCCATAATCGAGCCATACACCGTCACTGGCGCAAAATCGCCGCTCGATTGGCTCACCCTTACCGCGCTGGCAAACCCGTCCTCGCGCGCCCAAATGCTCGGAGGAGCAGATCAAATCACCCTGCGAGGGTCATATCCGCGCTGGAGCTTCAGGCTTATTGACGACGAGGCTCAGCTTCCCGTGTCTCACACAATCACGGTTGACCGGAGCGTTGAGGCAGAGCAGGACGACGGCACCGACTACGCCGCGCTGCTCAGGGCGAATCTTGAGTTTGAATACCCCGACAGCGAGCGCATCACCTTGCCGCAAAAGGTGAGCGCCTCTCAGATAGCACATGGCAAAAGCGGCGACTATTTTGAAAAGGTCATCGCCGTGCCCGGGTTCCTTTCGGGCAAAGACACCACCGCCACAGAGCGCGGCACAGCGCATCACGTGTTCATGCAATACTGCGACTTTACCGCCGCACGCAGCGATATCGACGCCGAGACCGACCGCCTGCTCTCACAGGGCTTTCTTACCGAGCGTCAGGCAAGTGTCATCGACAAAAGGGCTTTGTCGGGGCTTTTGCACAGCGAGCTGTTTGACAGGATAATCCGTTCCGAAAGGGTGTATCGTGAGGAACGATTTACAGCCTATGTAACGCCTGCAATGCTGTATGACGAATACGACGGACAAGCCACGGACGCAAAAATAATCATGCAGGGCGCTGTCGATCTTGCCTTTGTTGAAAACGGCAGGCTGGTGATAGTCGATTACAAAACCGACCGCGTGCGCGACATCTCAAAGCTTGCGCAGCTGTACCGCAGGCAGCTGGAGCTGTACCGCGAGGCAATGCGACAATCGCTTGAAACAGAGGTGAGCGACTGTATAATCTGCTCGGTAGCTCTGGGTCAGTACATTTCCGTTTGAACTATTTAAAAAATAACAAAAGAACGACCGCCGACTTTTCAGCCTGCGGTCGATTTGTTTTTGATAAGCTTGTATAATATACCCGAGCCTGCCGTCAGCAAAACCGTCGCTGCAAGCAGCAGCCACAGGCACGGGTGAGGGGAGATTCCGCCCAAGCCGTAGCCCTCATTCAGCGCGGGCATTGCTGCAAGCCAGAATATGCAGCTTACAAGCCCCGCCGCTCCCGTAACGGTTCCCAAAACGGGCGCGCCGTTTTCCGTGCTTCCGGTAATAATGATGTGGGCGGCGTGCAGCATCACCGCAAACACCGTGAGCACTCCGCCGGTAAAGCAGAGCGCGGGTATGCCCGTGCTGTCGTCAAAGCCGTGCAGGGCAGATCGGTACAGCTCAATAAAGCCGCAGCTGCCGTTTCCCGTGTAATAAACGGGCAGAAAGCACAGCGCGATACAGCACAGCGAAAGCGAGATCTTTGCCGCCTTATATGCCGCGACGAGCCGCCTTTTGCGGATGCGCCGCTCACTTTTCGGTGCGTGAAATATGTACGGTTCGTCCTGTGTCATGTAGCCGTCGGTTTGGTGATAGGGCGACGGCTGACCCGCGTGCGTGTCCTCAAAGGGCTTAAGCGCGTATTTGTGCGGAAGCTTATATTTGCAAAGCGGGCAGACTGCGCATCCGCTGCTCAGTCTGCCGCCGCATTTTGGACAGTATTTCACTTTTACGTAAGCTCTGCAAGGGTCGCCTGAATGGCGGTAACGTCAAAAATGGTTATGCTGCCGTCTCCGTCATAATCCGCGATCTCCATCACCTTGGGGTCTGTTTCGTCAATGATGGGGCTGCCGTCCTCGTTTTTGAACTCTGCAAGGTGGCGCTGAATCTCGGTGGCGTCGTTTATCGTAAGCTCGCCGTCGCCGTCAACGTCGCCCTTAACGGTCTCTTCCTGATAAAGCACGGCAACGCTGCCCGCGGTAACGGTGCCTGCAAGCTTGCCGTTAGATACGGTAAATACTCTGCCGGTCACGTGGTCGGCATACTCGCCGTCCGCAAGCTTTGTTGTGGCGTTTATGTTGGCGTCGTTCGCGGTTGTGTTGATAAGCACCGCGCCCTTGGATCCGCGCTGGATCATCATGCAGTTGCTCGACGCAGCGTCGGTAACGGTTTTGTCCTCGCCCACCATGGCATTTCTGAACTTGTTCACCTCAACAACCTCGGGGTGCTGCCAGTTGTCGTTGCCCGCGGCGCCAATCTGATTGTTGCCCCACTTGCTTGTGGTGCTGCTGCCTGCGGGACGGTTGAAGAACAGAGGAGTGGTGTCGCCCTGCGCGGCAATAATAGCCCAGCCCTGTCTTACCATTTGGTCGTCTATGGTGGAGTATGTGCTGTTGTCGTCGCCGCAGTAGTTGTCGTGAGACTCTACCCAGGTGACGAGCCTTGAGCCGTCAACATTCTTTATCTTGTAGTTCTTGGCAATTGAAGCCATCGTTCTGTGGTTTGTGAGCATATAGCGAACCTGCTCGCCGTATGCCGACGCGGTTATCTTCATAAGCGCCGCATACTTTGAAACGTCAAGGTTGTCGCCCGCAAGCACCTCGCCGTACTGGAACTCGGCGTCGTTGTCGAGAATGACTGTCCAGAAGTCGCTGGCAAAGTTTTTGCCGTCAACTGCGGGCTCGTCGGGAAGCTCAATGTGCTTTGCCGCGTCATAACGGAAGCCGTCTGCACCCGCTTCAAGGCAGGCGTTGAGGTAATCCTTTATCATGCCCTGAACAACGGCGCTCTTGGTGTTAAGGTCATACAAGCCCGTAAGCTTGCCCTGTGTGACCTGATAGCGGTTGCTCCGATCGGTTATTTCAAGTCCCTTGTGGAAGGCGCCGCCCGAAAGGGTTTTGATTTCGTTTGAAATGGCGGAGTAGTCTGAGGTGCAATGGTTGGCGACCACGTCAACGATGATCTTGATGCCGTACTTGTCGGCTTCCTCGCACATCGCCTCAAACTCCTCAAGGGTGCCCAGCTGATAGTTGCCTATGTTGTAGGATATGGGCTGATAGTGATAATACCACTTGCCTCTGCCGAAAAGCTGCATGCCGCCGCTGTCGCCGACCTTTACCTCGTTTATGGGCGAGGTCTGAACCGACTTAAAGCCTGCCGCCGCAATCTCGGGCAGTTTTTCTTTGATGGTGTTGAAGTTCCAGCAGAATGCGTGCAAAATGGCGCCGTCCTCCATGCTGTCGGGCAGGTTGTAGGACTGAGCGGACACCGCCGCGGAGGAATCCGCCGCGTTTGCGGGAGCAAGCGCAAGCGAGCAAATCACCATAAGCGCCGCCATAACTACCGAAAGCTTGCGTAATAATTGTTTTTTCATAACGATACCTCAGCTGTTCTGCTCTGTAAGAGCTAATTCTTTTGTTATTTTCTTTTTGTAATGACCCACCATTATCATGGTGACAATGCTCGACACGCCCTCGTAAATGAGCGAGATGCCCAGCATGACCACAATAAAGTCGATCACAAAGTTCCTTAATACAACCGCCGCTATGCCGGCAACGATAGCCACGCAGGAGACGATAAGCATGACATACCAGTACCTCATGCCGTAAGACTTGAGGTTAAGGGCGCGCTTTACGTTTATGGCGCCGTCTATCACAACGATAACGCCTATTGCATAAAACAGTATGTCGCGTATTATCTGCGGAGCAATAAGGGCAAACAGTCCCACCGCCGCCGCTATCACTCCGAAGCACAGCTCAAAGAAAAGGTTTTCCTCGCTGTCCTTGTTAAGGAAAAACGACACAATGTTCACCGCGCCGTAAATAAGCATGATAACTCCGAACACGATATGGATCCCGTTTTCGGTCTCCTGCGGATGCATTACCATAAACACGCCGAGCACTATATAGGCAATAGCCGCCACAATAAACGAGCCCAGCATGTTACGCTTCCGTTGTTTTTGGGGATTCGCATTTCCCATATACATTCCTCCTGATTGTATCAATCTATCCGTTTGTCGCAGAAGTCGCACATCTGCATACCCAGCTTTTTGTAGCTGCGGTTGGGCAGATACGCCTCATACTGCGTAACGCACTTAGGGTTGTTGCAGCGCTGTGCGCACAGCTCCGTGGGACGCTCCGACAGCAAAAAGTCCTCGTCCTGAAGCAGCAGCAAAATAAGCGCCATGCGCCCGTACATGCCGTACTGCGCCTGCTTAAAGTACAGAGCGCGCGGGTCGTCGTCTATATCAACGGTTATCTCGTTCACTCTGGGAAGGGGGTGCATAATTATCATGTCGGCGCGGGCGCGGTCAAGCTTTTCGCGGTCAAGCACAAACACGTTTTTCTGCGCCTCATATTCCTCTGCGCTTTTAAAGCGCTCACGCTGTATCCTTGTCATGTACAGCACGTCAAGGTCGTGCACGGCGTCGGCAAGGCTGTGCGAGATCTCATATTTGCAGCCGCGCTTTTCAAGGATGTCGGTGATGTAAAGCGGCACGCTCAGCTCGGGCGTAGATATAAGCACAAAGGAGTTGCCCTCGTACTTTGACAGCGCCTTTATCAGCGAATGTACAGTCCTGCCGTTGAGCAGGTCGCCGCACACGCCTATTTTAAGGTGGTCAAGCCTGTTTTTCTCACAGCTCAGGGTGACAATGTCGGTCAGCGTCTGAGTGGGGTGCAGGTGACCGCCGTCGCCGCAGTTTATGACCGGCACCGAGGAGTAAAGCGACGCCGCCATCGCGGTGCCCTCAACGGGGTGGCGCATGGCAATAATGTCGGCATAGCCGCTTATTACCGACACGGTGTCCTTAAGGTTTTCGCCCTTGGCAACCGATGAGTTCATGGGGTTGTCAAAGCCTATTGTGCGGCCGCCCAGCTTAAGCATTGCGGTCTGAAACGACATTTGAGTGCGCGTGCTCGGCTCGTAAAAAAGCGTTGCCAAAATCTTGCCGTCGCAGGCGTGGCGATAGTCGGCGGGGCTTTGCATAATCTTCCGCGCCTTTTTCACAAGCTTTCCGACCTGCTCCACACTCATCGCTTCAAGGTCGATAAGATTTTTGTTGGTCACATTTTCACAACCTTATGCTCTTCTTATATCCATTTTTATTGTAGCAAATTTTGCACAGATATTATTTCGAAAAAAGAAATATAATTAATTATTCCGGTTATTTTTTATTTGACGGAAAATCACAACGTTCCGTATAAATGCAAGACATTTCATACGGGCAGACATATGGCGGCTGACAAAACGAATTTTGCGCCGCCTTTGTTATTACACATTCAGCTCCAATCAGCTTTATTGATTTCCATTTCAATAATATTCCAACGCTCGTCCTCTGTTACGCCTACGTCGGCAAAGCCGACCTTTTTGTAGCATTGGTGAGCGCGCGTGTTGTTTTCAACAACGCCTATTGTAACCTTCTCTGCGCCGAGTATTTCAAAGGCGTATTTTAACCCCAAGCGGAGCATTTCGGTTCCGTATCCCTTGCCTCTTACAGAGCTGTCAACGACTACCCAGCCGAACCTTATCACCCTTTTATCGCCGTTTATATATCTCATTATAAAATGACCGACGGCTCCGTTGTCATCAAAGGCAGTCCACGGATAAAAATTGTCCGGCTCCGTGCAGTCGCCGTTATGCTTACGATATTTTTCGTCAATGACATCTGCCGTGACGGGGTAGTCGCCGAACCGTTCTCCGCCCCAAACCGTGAATACATCCTTATCCTGTACCCATTTTGCGATCGCCTGTGCGTCGCAGCCTTTATATGGTCTTAGCTTAAGCATTTTATTTTACCTCCCTGATAAACGGATATTTTATTTCATCGCTGAGCAGCGTTGAATAAGCGTTTACTTTTCTGAACGTGTTTCCCATCATTTCGCGCTCACGATACGAGCGGAGCTTGTCCATATCGAAATCGGCGTAAAACAAGCCCTCTGTTTCGGCGTCGGCGAGCAGCAGAGTGTTGTCCGCACATTTGCCGTTGTCGTCCCAGCAAATCGGGCTGAACGCACAGGAGTTGCCTGCGTTTTTGCCGTTGGGATTCGCCATCGCAACGCCGCACATGTTCTCATACGCCCTTGTGGATAGAGCCTGTAAGCGGGGGCGCATACTGACGCAATCGTTGGGAACCAGAATGATCTCTGCGCCCTTGAGCATAAGGATCCTTGCGCTCTCGGGATATTCTCTGTCATAGCAGATCATCAAGCCGATTTTTACGCCGTCAAAGTCACAGACTCTAAACTCGGTTCCCGGCTCCAACGCTCTTTCGTCGGCAAAGTCACAGGTGTGAACCTTGGAATACTTCATCAGTAATTCGCCATTTTTGCCGATAACAAAAGCAGAGTTTTGAGGGCTGCTTTTGCCCTTTGTCAATGCGGTTGCCACAAGTCCGAGCCCTATTGCTTGGGCGGCATCGCAAAGCGGCTTTAAATCCTTTTCACAAACAGCCGAATCGTTAGCGATAGTCAGATCATAGCCGGTGACAAAGCACTCGGGCAGCAAAAGAATATCCGCGTTGTTCCTTTTTGCTTCTGTCATGTATTTGATAATTGTATCAATGTTTTCTTCATACGCCCGGTTTTGGGAACGTTTTTGAAGAACAGCAACCTTAAAGATCATTTCATTTTCCTCGCTATATCACAGCCGTCGCCCCAATCATCGGGCAGGCGGCTTCCAAGTCATTTACATACATTGCGATGTGTTCAATAATCATAATGATCACCAAAAAAGTATTTGCAAGTTTCTAAACGGAATAACCCAAATTAATATCAAAGGGTGCAATCAGCAGTTTTTGCAAATCTTTATTGTAGTTTTCAAAAAAGGATTTTATAAAGTTTTTTTCATTATGCGTCCCCCAAAGGTATCTTCGTTTCTCTGCAAATTCCGATTTATCTTGCTGATTTGAGAATCAAGTATTCCGCGCTGTTTTCATCAATTCGTTGCAGATGAAATTCACAATAAACAAAACCCCTGACAGCGCCAGAGCGCACCCGAGCCCGGTGTAGAAAAACGCGACGAACCAATCGGGAAAAACGCCTGCGGCGCGGAGTCCGATGCCACCGCCCATCATCACAGCCATGATGATATACGCTTTCAAATCGAAGAAACGCAAAAACGGCTGCCGCTCCTCACGGTAGCCCGTGATCCGCTTGGTGTGCTTTTTGGTCATCCTGTAAAACATTGCGCCGAACAGCAGGAATACCACGACGGATAAGAGATACCAATACCATTGCTGTTCGATGGCAAGATAGGATATGACCCCTAACCGCGCGACGTTAAAGCCCGCTGCGAACCATACGATGCCTGCGATCAATAACAAAGTGCGCTTTTTTACCCTGAGCATTTTGAACACTCCGCCTTCAGCTTCTCCCGAACCTTTTCCAAGTCGTTGCAGGTAAGTAACGGGATAAGCCGGTTTATTTCATCAACGCTTTTGTCCCACCACTTAAAAGACAGCAGCAAACCTGTCATCTCGTCGTCAAAGCGCCTGCGCAAGACCTTTGCCGGGTTCCCCGCAACAATCGTATAGGGTGCAACATCGCTTCCCACAACGCTGTTTGCGCCGATTATCGCGCCGTCGCCGATGTGAACGCCCGGGAGAATAACCGCATTCTGCCCTATCCAAACGTCATTCCCGATGACCGTATCGCCCTTGATCGGCAGGTCGGTCTTATCGGGAGGCTCCATGTTCCATCCTTCCAAGGTATAAAACGGATAGGTCGTTGCGGCGTTCATCTGATGATTCGCGCCGTTCATCACAAACTCAACGCCCGACGCGATCTGGCAGAATTTTCCGATAATCAGCTTATCGCCGTTCCAATCATAAAGATGTGTGACGTGACTTTCAAAATCGGAATCGGCAATGTAGGAAAAATCGCCGACGATGATGTTGGGATTTGTGATCGTGGGCTTGATGTAGATTTCTTTGTCATACCCTTTTATCGGATAAACCGAATCGGGGTCGGGTTTAATATCATTCATCATCACAATAAGCTTCGCTCCCGTGCTTTGATACTCTAATAATATCAGAATTTTTTGATGTTTTCAACAGGTTTCTTTGATTGACGTGTATAACTCAAAACGGGTACTTGTCAACTCTGAATATTTGTTATAAAATAGGTTAGACCGCTTGATCAAGTTCTGAGTACATTTCGCGGTGCATAAAATGCTGTTTGCCAAATTTAGAATAAAAGAAGGTCAAAAAATGGTTAGAGAATTGGTTCACGACCCGCTGTTCTTGGGTATCAAATCAAAGTCCGCCGCAAAAGAGGACGCCGCAGTTGCGCGTGATCTGCTCGACACACTCATGGCGCACCGCGAGACCTGCGTGGGCATGGCGGCGAATATGATAGGCAAAACCGTGTGTATTATTGCGTTCAACGACAGCGGCAAATATACCGTGATGTACAACCCGGAGATCATCTCAAAAGCGGCGGCTTATGAAACAGAAGAGGGCTGTCTGTCGCTCCTCGGCGCACCGCGAAAAACCACGCGGTATCAAGTTATCAAGGTGAAATATCAGGACGACAGCTTTCGGTGGAAAACAAAGACCTATACAGGCTTTACCGCACAGATCATACAACACGAGATCGACCATTGCAAAGGGGTATTGATATAAAAACCGCAAATGTATGCCCGGATAGGCGGCGTTTTCAAATAGCTAAAAAAACCTATTGACAAAACGAAATAGCAATGTTATACTATCGGTGAAATTTGCCGACGAAGAAAACCGGCAAATGCGAAAGGAGAATGACTATGGCTGTATATGAGGTATATTACGGCTAACTGAATATTGGCACGCTTTAAGCTTAGGGACGAAAAGCTCCTGCTTTTGTTGTGCCGCTTAATGTAACCTTTCGTGATTTTTGACTGCTTACGGCACACTCGAGGAGGGTGTGCTTTCTTTTGTCCGAAAATATCCGGCACGCCGCAGTAATTCCCGAACGGGTTGCTGCGGCGTTTTAATTTGCCAAATTCAGTTAGCACTTATTTTGAATCATATAATACTGAATTTGGAGGAATATACATTGAATATTAAAGATTACGGATT
This sequence comes from uncultured Ruminococcus sp., assembly GCA_902798365.1. GTDB lineage: Bacteria > Bacillota > Clostridia > Oscillospirales > Acutalibacteraceae > Ruminococcoides. The sequence goes on along the minus strand of CADBWP010000022.1, from coordinate 3,274 downwards.
TGATTATGAGATCAATTCTAACGAAAGTATCGGCACACCTGCGCGAATTACTGCCGTTCACAAGGGACGGTTTGCCATCGTGTCCGATTTTGGCGAGGGCTACGCTCAGTTAAAGGGAAAGGAATACTATTACGAGAACGAGGTTTTCCCGACGGTGGGCGATTTTGTGCTGATCGATCGCAACAACAGCGGTGACAGCCGCATTATCAAAACGCTGGAGCGCAGAACCTACTTTTCTCGCCGTGACCCTGACAAGGGCAGGGGAGAACAGGCTGTTGCCGCGAATTTTGACTATGTTTTTATTATGCAGTCGCTCAATCACGACTTTAACACCAAGCGGCTGGAGCGCTACCTTACCGCTGCCCGTCAGTCAAAGGCTGAGCCTGTGATCGTTTTGACAAAGGCTGATCTGACCGATGATTATCTGCCTTATATTCTCGAAACGAGCCGTGTGGCGGAGAATGTCCCAACCTGTATTGTCAGCGCCAAAACGGGCTACGGAACGGAGGAGCTTTCGCCCTATTTACAAAAAGGAAAAACGCTTGTGTTTTTGGGGTCTTCCGGCGTTGGCAAATCGAGCCTTGTCAATGCGCTTGCAGGTAAAATAATTATGGACGAGGGCGGTATCCGTGAGGACGACAGCAAGGGCAGACACACCACTACCCACCGTGAGCTGATCATGCTCCAAAACGGCGTGATGATCATTGATACTCCCGGTATGCGTGAGCTCGGTATGTGGGACGTCACCGAAGGCTTGGACGACGCTTTTTCCGACGTGGAAAAGCTTGCGCATATGTGCAGATTCCGCGATTGCAGGCACGAAAACGAGCCCGGCTGCGCCGTACGCAGGGCGATTGAAAACGGCGAGTTGAGTTTGAGCCGCTTTGAAAGTTATAAAAAGATAAAAGCCGAGGCAAAATACAGCGGTGACGCTGCGGATTATCGCAGACAGAAGGAACAGTTTTTCAAGAGTATCGCAATCAGCGAAAGAAAAAAGAGAAAGGATGTGTATTGAGTTGAAAAGAATCATCAAATCAATGGAAGATAAATATTTAAAACCGTCATTAGACATGGTAAGAAGGAGTTTTGCCGATTGGTCAAACGAGGAGGAAGCGGATTTGGTCGTCAGGCTGATAAAGGAAACCCGTTCAATGAGCACCTACATCCCCGAACTGGAACTGATCATGGTGAACGACGAGGACGAAGTGATCGGATACGCTTTGTTCTCAGGCTTCCACCTCGGAGGAAAATACAGGGATGAGCTTTTGTTGCTTAGTCCTGTTGCCGTCAAAATCGAATGGCAGCGGCAGCATATTTCAAAAGAAATCATTGAATCCGCAGAATTACAGAAGCCGCGGTTTTCAGACCTCAGCCGATTTCGGTATCATTGCAGGCGAAAGCGTAGGACTTCCTGCGCCGGAGTGCCTGATGGTGAAGGAGCTTGTTGCCGGTGCGCTCGACCATATTCAGGGTGTTGTAGAATATACCGATTATAAATGCTTATGCTGAACCGGTGAAAAAGAGTAAGAGTTTCCGTTAATATTTTGCAAAAATCAATCGGGCGAAGGTGAATTTAAAAATCCATCTTCGCCCGATGCTCGTTTGTGTCGTTATACTTTTCTCAAAATATCCAAGCTGTGATTGGTTGCGCCTATCAAATCCTGTCTTTCGCAGGTTGCAAAATGATAGGATAACCATTTTTCAAAGGTTTCATCGTCCATATCTTCTAAAAATTCCCTGACATAGCGGCTTGCGCCGTCTGTGGCGACAAGCTTGACTCGCTCAACGGGAACAGCTGCGTTCAGACGCTCGATATCCTCCGTGCGCACCATTTCAAACAGGTCTTTCGGTTCGCTGATACACTTCCAATCCTCGGTCAGCATGTTCAAATCCATTACCGATTTAAACTGATTACAGCCGAAAACATACTGTATCACCGTCGCCTCGTTCATGCAATAGGCGACCAAAATACAGCCGCCCCGCTTTGTGATCCTGACTGCCTCCTTGAGGGCGGTTATCTTGTCCTCTTCGGAATACAGATGATACATCGGACCGAGCAGGAGAGTAATATCATAGGTGTTATCCTCAAGCATATTCAAGTCGAGAGCGTTGCCCGGATAGGTTTTGATGCTCTCGCTTCCGTCGAGCTTGCTGTTAAGAATATCAAGATTGTGCTGTACCAGCTCTACTGCGGTAACATCATAGCCCTCTTTGGCAAGCGTAACGCTGTATCTGCCCGTTCCCGCGCCGATCTCCGCTATCTTGGAATCACCGGTCAACAGCCGATCTATATATCTGCGTGTCGTAAGATATTCAACTATGCCGATCCGGTTGCCTGCAAGCCGTCCGTCCTCGTCGTATTCATTGTAATAGTTTTCCAAAAATGTGTTGTTACTCATTTTTACCTCCATAAGCTATAACATCTAACTTTTATTCAAGAGCTTGTATGTCTTTCCGTTGCAGTTATCTTACTCTGAGCGCTTATACCTCGTGACAGAACGGTCATGCTACGGAATTGGTACAGTTACCCCTTATCAGAAAAGCATTGACTTTTTTATAATAATTGTTTATACTAAATTTAGGAGATATTTCTCCTATTTGATTCTAAATAATGAAGGAGGCTATCCTATGAATATAAATACAAAAACCCTCGTATCCATCACAGAAGCCAACCAAAACTTTTCAAAAGTAGCACGGCTTGTTGATGAAAACGGATCTGCTGTCATCTTAAAAAACAATGTTCCTCGTTATCTGATTGTTGAGTTCAGCCAAGCCGAGAAGGAGCAACTCGCCTCTGACGAAGATGTGATGGCTATCTCTAAGCGGTTGATCGCCAAAAACAGAGAAGCTTATGAGGTTCTTGCCAAATGATAATTATCAGTAAAGAACAGATTATCGATCTCCATAAGCAGCTCATTGAAGAAACAGGCGGTTCACACGGACTACGTGACGAAGGATTGCTCGATTCCGCATATAACGCGCCGTTTCAACAATTTGACAATCAAGAATTGTTCCCCACAATTCAGCAAAAATCAGCACGGCTTGCTTTTGGATTGATAAACAATCACCCTTTTACAGATGGTAACAAACGGATCGGAGCCCACGTCATGCTGATTCTGCTTATATTAATCATTATGCACCTCATGTCCTTTTATCAAAACAACTCATCAAGCAGGTAGTAATACCTGTATTTCCCCTCATTCATTTCCACTCCCAGAGCGTCTAAAAGCATCTGAGGTTTGAAATCAAAAATAGGTTTACCGTTAAAATATCT
>CADBWP010000021.1 GCA_902798365.1 uncultured Ruminococcus sp. | reverse complement strand
AGGTCGCCGTAAGAACGCGCCACCTTGATTTTTTCAGCGATTTCCTTTCGCTTGACGTTGTGTAGGTATTCAAGCTCTTCCTCAAGCTTTTTGAGGCCTTCCTCGGTGAGCATTGTTGGTTTTGCCGCCATTTTTATCATCCTTTCAATTAATAAAGCGTAAAATACGCCGTTGCTTTTCTAATTTAGCTTATACATTATATATTGTTTGCGCCTGCTTGTCAAGACAATCGCAAAGGGAATTGAGCGTGCATCTTCTTCCCTCTCCCTCGGCGGTAAGCGGAACTATCGAGCCGAGCTCATACTGCGCACCCAGCGAATAGAGCGCGGAACAAAAGTATTCGGCGTCAAGGTCGGGCGGCTTTATGCCTGCAAATCCGTTCGGCACCGCAAAGCCGTAGCGGTAATATACGCTGCCGTTCACCTCTGCCTCAGGCGGAGCAACGGTCAGCACCACCGCATCCGTTGAAGTGCAAAGCGGCTCACGGATAACGTCGGGAGCTATTATGAGCGCACACCGCCCGAGCTCCTCCCGCCTTGCGGTAACAAGCGCCGAAGCTCCCAGCTCCTCCATTGCCTGCCGCGCCGCCTCTCGGTACGGTGCGGGACAGGAGGTTACTGCGGTAACGTCCGCGCACATGCGCAAAACCGCCGTAAGCAGGTCGGAGCAGGCTCCCGAAACATCGTAAATGCCCACGCAAACAGCGGCGTTGTTTTTGCAGCGGGACAAAGCCTCTACCGCCATGTTTGCGCACAGTCGGGCTGAAAACCTGCGCGACACAAACCTTTTGTAGCCGCTGTGCCGCGGAAAAATGTATTTGTCAGAACACAAAAGCCTGTCTCGCTGAGCTCCCACAGCCGCGTCAAGCTTGTCAAGCCTTATTTCGCCGCCCGTGCTCAAGTATGTTACGCGCTTAAGGGTTACGCCCCTCGCCCGTGCAAAGCTGATTTCAACCCTGTCGCGCCGCCAAAGCCGCGCAAGCCCCTTTGCCCCGGGCAGAGCCTTTACGCTGAATGATGTAAGAATTGTGACCACCCCGTTATTTGTTTATTCCATATGTATATGCCCGAAACGAAGGAATATTGCCTTGATCAAAAGATATGAACGAACAGATTGACATGAAAAAATCTTATATATATGTTGTTTTAATAAAAAAAATGTGGTAAAATAGAAGAAGTAAAAACGGGGGTGACGTAATGGACTTATCTGCGGTATATCACAGGTCAACGGGGAGCTGGTGCTACGCGCTCGACACAGACACCGTCGTGGTCAATCTTAGGACGGGCTACGACGTTGAGCATGCCTATATTTTCAGCGAGGATCCTTTTATTCACGAGCTCAGACGCGAGGGTGAATGGGAGGGCTCCATGAGCGAGATGAAGCTTGACATGAAGCTTGCCGACCACGTTATTTGGAGCGTAGAGATAAAGCCCGAGTACAAAAGGCTGCAATATTACTTTGTTATTGAAGAAAAGGGACGGCAGTACTGCGTTTTTGAAAACAAGCTGTGCCCCGAGGAGGAGCGCGACAGGATCTCTACGGAATACTTCAAGTTTCCGTGGATAAACCCTGCGGACGTTATCGCTCCGCCCGAGTGGGTGCGCCGAACAATTTGGTATCAGATTATGCCCGACCGCTTTTGCCGCGACAAAAACGCGCGCCAAAGCCTAAAATTCCGCGAGTGGGGCGACATGACCAAGCCCGGCTTTAACGACCTGTACGGCGGAACGATAAAGGGCATAACCGAAAAGCTGCCCTATCTTAAGGAGCTTGGAATAAGCGGAATTTACCTTACCCCCATCTTTTTGTCCAACTCAAACCACAAATACAACACCTTCGACTATAAAACCATCGACCCCGACTTCGGCACCGACGCAGACCTGCGCGAGCTTTCCGACAAGGCTCACGCGCTGGGCATACGCCTTATGCTTGACGCTGTGTTCAATCATTGCGGCACCGAGTTCTTCGCTTGGAGGGACGTGTGTGAAAACGGCAAGAATTCGCCCTACTATGACTGGTTCTTTATAAACAGCGATGATTTTATAAAACGCGACTTTACCACCGCCGACAAGCGTTACTACACGTTCTCGTTCTGGGCGCCAATGCCCAAGCTGAACACCAACAATCCTGCGGTGATGGATTACTTCGGCGACGTGTGCGAATACTGGATTAAGAGCTGGGACATCGACGGAATACGCTTTGACGTTGCCGATGAAATATCCCACGCCTTTATTCGCAGCCTGAATACGCGGCTTAAGCGCATAAAACCCGACCTGTTCATGCTGGGCGAGATATGGTTCGACTCTATCGGCTGGCTCAACGGCTACGAATACGACTCGGTGATGAACTATCCGTTTACGGGCGGTGTAGGTGACTTCTGGCGCGACAAGGATATGGACTCAACGTCCTTTATGCACCGCATGAACTTCTGCCTGTCGCTCTATCCCAAGCAGATAAACGAGACCCTGTTCACCTTCCTTGACACCCACGATACTCCGCGCGCCATTGAAAAGTGTGAGAACACCGACGAGCTGCTGCAAAAGCTGGCGCTGCTTGTGACCCTGCCCGGCAGCCCGTGCCTGTATTACGGCACCGAGATAGCAATGCGCGGTCCCGGCACGCCCTACAACCGCAGCTGTATGCCGTGGGACGAAATAGACGCAGGTCACCATGACGCAATGATAGCTAAGGTCGCCGCTCTGCTCAAGGTAAGGCGCGAGCTTCCCGATTCCCCCGTGAGCAGGCTTTCCTTCTTCCCCGACAAGGAATATCCGCGGCTTGTCTGCTACAGGCGCGACAACCTGACCGTGTTTATCAACGCGGGAGACAAGCCCTGCACAGTTGCAGCCGACGGCGAAACTGCATTTTCAAATCTTTACAGCGACGGAACGCTGAAAAAGAACGGCGTGCTGATCGTAAGAAAATAATTGCAAATCTTATTTAACGGAGAAAATATGAAGCAAAACAGAATCCTTTCCGCTGTTGCAGCTCTGCTGCTTGCGCTGTGCATTGTGCTCGGCGGCTGCTCCGAGATGGTAGATGAGCTTAAAAACGCAGCCGAATCCACCATAAAGTCAAATGCCGAAAGCGTCATTGACAACGCGCAAAGCTACATTGACGACGCTCTGAACGGCTCGCATAGCTCAAAGCAGAGCAGCCCGGAAAGCCAAGGCGACAATACAGACGACAAAGCTTCCGCCGGCAGCTACACCATGGCGGATATAAAAAAGCTGAAAAACACCGAACACTTTGCCAAAAACACGCTTGAACACATTTTTGACGGCACCATCAACGGCAAGGGCAAGGCGACGGGCTATCACTATACCCTTGTTTCCGACAGCAAGGGCGAAATAATAAGCGGCACACGCTCGTCAACCGACCGCCACGGCGTATTTACCGGCGAGGTAAAGGTGAGCGGTGTAAAGAAAAACGGTTTCAGCTCCTTTTATCCCGAAAGCTACACACCACAGCAGGTGGTTGACGCCATAAACGAGGCGTATGACTATGCCCTGAGCGACCCCGACAATCCTCACGGCTCGCTGTGGATAGGCTACAGCGGCGATTTGGAGATTGACATGTACCTTGACGGCAGCAAAAAAATAACCACCGCCTACCCCGTTTATGAAGGAGACTGACTATGCTGAAATACAAAATAGCGCCCGCAGGCAAAAAGCGACGTCTTCCCGAGGTTGTTTTTGAGGACAGCTATTACAGCCTGTTTGCCGAGCTTTTGCTTGCCGAAAGAAGCTTTCTGGACAAAATAGTTGAGGCGTTTGAAAGCGGTGAGGAGAATCCTTCCTTTTCGGGCAACGCTTTTTCGATATTTATTACTCCCGAAAACACAAAGGTGACAAACGACATAAACGGCGAGGAGATCGAGGCTCCCACCCGCGATCTTAAAAGAATAACAAAGGCATACAAAAAGCAATATGATAAAGTTCAACGTTAAAATAGCGGACGAGGTCTTTAGGATTCATTGCCGCTACGGTTTCGTAAAAGATTTTTTTGAGGACTATATGACAGACGAGCCGACGGATACTGTTATTGAGGCAACCTTGGAGGAATGTGACAGAGCGGCGGCTGAGCTTAAGCAAAACGCCCTTGCGCGCGGCGACATGTCATACAAGCACTATGACAACGTTGCCGAGAACAGCGCCATATTCCGCCTTATCACCTCTGCCCTGCTCAAGCGCGGCGTGCTGATGATCCACGGCTCTGCAATAATTGCCGACGGCCAGGCATATCTGTTTACCGCACGCAGCGGAACGGGAAAATCCACACACACACGTCTTTGGTGCGAGCTTTTGGGCAGCCGCGCCCGGATTCTAAACGATGACAAGCCGTTTATCCGCCCTACCGGCAACGGCGCAATTGCCTACGGAAGCCCGTGGAGCGGAAACGAAAATCCCGGCAAAAACACAAGCGCTCCGCTTAAGGCGATAATCAAGCTGAGCCGCGGCAATGAGAATATTATCAGACCCGCCGCCGTCAGCGAAATGGTTCCCGAGCTGTTTGCGGCGACGTTTCAAAGAGACTGTGTTGCCGACAAAGCGCTGTCCCTGGCGTTGCAGACCCGTTTGCTTTCGTCCGTAAAGCTTTATTCACTTCAATGCGATATTTCACCCGAAGCGGCGAGAATATGCTATGAGGCTGTGAGCCGCTGACAGGCAGCGGCAATTGTTTATATCTTACAAATTTGAGCGATGTATTTTGTGCAATAATACATCGCTTTTTGTTTTATTCGCATTAAAGACAAAATAATAACAATATAACACGGATTCTTGTTTTTCATGACAATTTATTACAAAAAAAACCATTTGACGGCACACGTATTTATTGATATAATGGTACAGAATGAAATAATAGCGCAATAGCGTCGATTTGCCATGAACGCTGTTGCGGAAAGGATAAAAAAGCATGAAATTAAACGGAAATTTTCTTACTCAGGATATTGACGACACACAGGTGATGGTGGCTGCCGGCGACGCAAAATTCAGCGGAATAGTGCGCAGCAACAAGACCGCAGCCGAGATAATCAATTACATGAAGGAAGAGACCACGCGTGACGAGGTCATCGACAAAATGCTTGCGGAATACGACGCTCCGCGCGAGGTAATAGCTGCCGACGTTGACGAGGTTATTGCTACCCTGCGCAGAGTGGGAGCGCTTGACGAATGAAATCAAGCGGAACGTTTGAAAAGCTCCTGAACGAAAACGGAGTTCTCATATACAAAACACAGGGCTCGAGTATGCGCCCCCTGTTCAAGCAAAACAGAGATTTGGTTATAATACGCCCGGTAAGCGGAGAGCTGAAAAAATACGACGTACCGCTGTATGTAAGAGAGTGCGACGGAAGGTATGTTTTGCACCGCATAATCGGCTTTGGAGACGGCGTGTATATCATTCGCGGCGACAACACCTACCGCAAGGAGTATATTCCCAGGCAAAACGTGATAGGCGTGCTTTCCGAGTTTAAGCGCAAGGGCAAAAATCACAGCGTAAATGAGCGCGGCTACAGGCTATACTCGCGGTTGTGGAACTTTTTGTACGCTCCCAGATATGTATTGCACGGCGTTGAGCACGTTCTTTGGAAGGCAAAAAAAAGATTCTTTAACGGAGGTAATAAATGAACACCGTAACACAGTTTGTATATCTCTCCGTTTGCTCCCTCACAGGCGAAAATCCCGTTTTAGACAAAATCGACTATGACGCGTTGTGGAAGCTGGCGTCGGCACACGGCATGGCGGCGCTTACGGCAAAAGCATTGTCGGGCGCAGGATTGCTCGGCAACGCCTCAGATGACGAAAAACGCCGCTGGAATGATGCGCTTAACCATCAGATCAAAAAAACGATTCTTTTTGAGGCGGAAAGAAAAAAACTGATTGCCTTTATGGAGCAGAACAAAATTTGGTACATGCTTCTCAAGGGCGCGGTCATCGGAAGACTGTATCCCCACTATGGCACGAGGGAATTTGCCGATAACGACATTCTTTTTGACGAAAACTTCCGCGACACCATGCGTGAATATATGCTTAAAAACGGCTATACCCTGCGCGCCGACTTCACCTGCGCCGACGAGTATTCAAAGGATCCGTTCTATAATTTTGAGCTGCACCACTCGCTGTATGACCGCGACAAAAACCTGAACGGCTTTGACATCCACTCCTATTACAGCGACATAAAGGAAAGGCTTGAGCCCGACGGCAGCGGTTACGGCTATCACTTTACCCAAAGTGATTTTTACATTTACTTTATATTACACGCGTTCAAGCACTATACAGTTAACGGCACGGGCTTTCGCACCGTTACCGACGAGTACCTCATACTTAAAAATTACACCGACATCGACTTTGACTATGTCCGGCGCGAGCTTGAAAAAACGGGCGCTGTTTCGTTTGAGGAAACGCTTCGCAGGCTTACCCTGAAGCTGTTTTCGGACAAATCAGCCGTAAAAGACGGCTTTGACGCACTTGACGCCGACGAAAAGGAAATGCTTCAGTATATTCTTACGAGCGGCATGTTCGGCGCTGACGAGCATTACTATGAAAATATGTTCAACGAATGCTTTTCGGGCGGGGGCGGCTCAAGAGTGCGTTACTACCGGCACAGAATATCGGGCTACGCCGCAAAAATCAAAAGTCGGAATCCCGGCATAGCAAAGCACAAGCTGCTTTTCCCCGTTTATGTTGCGCTTAATATGCCCGTTCAGGCGATTCACAAGCGCAAGGATATAAAAAAGGAAATAAGCTATATAAAAAAGCTTGAAAAGGATAAGGAATGACGGCATGCGCCGCAGCCTGATCTTACGATCGTATCATTAAACACAGGAGACCGAAGTACATGGAAAAAGAAATTGTCACTCAAAACAAAAACGACAAAAGCGTGCGCGAAATAGAGGTTAACCTGGCGCCGCTTTTGGTGGCACTCGCCAAAAAGATATGGATCATCATTTTGGTTGCCGTTATTACCGCAGGCGCTACGTTTGTTGCCTCAAAGATGTTTTTAAAGCCCACCTATCGCAGCTATTTTACCGCCTACGTAAACAATCAGACGCAGCAAACGTCAAGAGAATCGCTTTCGAGCGTTGATACGCAGGCATCCAAGGATCTTGTAAAAACCTATTCAAAGGTTCTTACAAGTAACTCAGTTTTGATCGCCTCAGCCGAGTTCAGCAATATCGACATGGAGCAGGACGCTCTTTCAAGCTCTGTCACGACCGAAATAGAGGATGAGACCGAGATTATTACCGTATATGTTGAAACTCCCTCGGCTCAAAATTCCTACAAGCTGGCTCAGGCAATAGCTCACACCTCCCCCACCTACATGGCTCAGATAATCGACGGCAGCTCGATGCGCATTATCGACCCTCCGCAGCTTTCTACCAAAAGATACCGCCCGAATTACGTGAGCATAGGCATAGTGGGCGGCTTTGTGGGCGCCTTGGCTGCCATTGTGATAGTTCTTATAAGATACTTTAAGGACGACAGCGTCAAGTCGGAGGGCGACCTTGAGGGACGCTTCGGATTCCCCGTAATAGGCATTATACCCAACTCTAACGATTTAAGGTCAAGCGGCGATTACTCAAGCTACTACAACTATTCCAGCTACTACGGCTCTTATGCACAAGCAACAAAGCACGCCAACGATACCGATAAAAAGAAAGGGGGTCGTCCGTAATGAAGCGCAAAAAAAGAACAACCGACTCCGTTTTTGACAAAAGCAAAAATCTGCTTTCGGATAGCTCCGGCTTCTCTATGCAGGAGGCTTACAAAACCCTGAGAACCAACGTGGCGTTTTCGCTGCCCGGCGACAGAAGCCGTTGTGTGGGCGTTATCAGTGCCAACCGCGGCGAGGGCAAAAGCACAATATCGCTTAATCTTGCTATTTCGCTGGCTCAAATTGAAAAAAAAGTGGTTATCATAGACTGCGACATGCGCCTGCCTACCGTAGCCTCAAAGATTGGCATGACAAAGGGCAATTTCGGACTGAGCGACTATCTGACCGGTGACAACGGCTTTGAGAATCTGCCCATAATCCGAAACAACGAAATGAATATAGACGTTATTCCCGCAGGAACCATACCGCCCGACCCCACAAAGCTTATTGAATCTCCTCAGATGACCAATATGCTGAACATACTTAAGGAAATTTACGACTATGTTATAGTCGATTTTCCGCCCGTGGGCGTTGTGTCCGACGCGGCGATACTGTCGTCGGTCATCGACGGCTATCTGATTGTGGTACGCCACGAAACCTCCGAGATGTCTGAAATTGAGGAAACCATTAGACAAATGAACTTTGCCAACGCGAACATTATGGGCTTTGTGTATAACGACAGACCTAATGCGAAGAAGTTCTACAAGAAAAATTCCAAATATTACTACTACGAATACAAGAAGTAATAAAGCAATTTCAATTGAACCCGGAGGAAGAACATGGCGAGTGCAACTGCTGCACAAGCTGAGGAAAACCGCAACGTCATCTTACCGTGTCAAAAAACAGGCGAGTATTTTATTGAGGATCTGGGCGAGGTAAAGCTCAACCCCGGCTATGCCTTTGTAAAACGCCTATTTGACATCGTAATTTCTCTTGTATCTCTTATTATTCTGGCAATACCCATGCTTGTAATAGCCCTGTGCATAAAGCTGGACTCAAAGGGTCCTGTGATGTACAAGCAGAGAAGGCAAGGCAAAAACGACAAAACCTTTAGGATCTACAAGTTCAGGTCGATGATGGTAGATGCCGAAAAGGACGGCGCGCGCTGGGCGCCCGACACCGATGAACGCTCCACAAAAGTGGGTGCGTTTTTGAGAAAAACCAAGATGGACGAGTTGCCTCAGCTTATCAATATACTGAAAAACGATATGTCCTTTATAGGTCCGCGACCCGAAAGGCGCTGCTTTATAAAGGAATTTGAAACCTACATTCACGGCTTCAGCGAGAGGATGAAGGTAAAGCCCGGGCTTACGGGCTATGCGCAGGTGTATGGCGGATATTATCTTAAGCCCGAGGAAAAAATAGTATATGACATTGAATATATAAAGAATATGTCGGTAAAAATGGACGCTAAAATAATGGCGAAGTCTGTCGCCGTCGTGCTGTTTAAGGCGGGGCAAAAATAGTAACGTCCGCCGACCGGAGGACACAGATGGTAATTTTGCACATAGCCTGCGTTGACGATAATCCCGTCAGCGGAGTTGATACTGTTGTTCCGCAGCATGTTGTTGCCCAGGCAAAATATGCCGACACGGCGCTATGGAACCTTAAGGGCGTGCAGATCGCCTCACTTGACAAAACGCTTACGGGCGATTCGCTCGGCTCATTGCCCGAACCCTACAGCAAGCCCGATATAGCGGTGTTTCATGAGGTGTATAAGCCGAAGTATATACCCATATCAAAGGAACTGAGAAGGCTTGGTATCCCCTATGTGGTCGTTCCGCACAGCTCGCTTAACCGTGCGGCGCAAAAAAAGAGCAGGATCAAAAAGCTGCCGGCGAATCTTTTGATGTTCAGACCCTTCTGCGATAACGCGGCGGGTATCCAATGTCTTTCCGAAACCGAAAAGCGTGAAAGCGTGTTCGGGCGCGATCTGTTTGTTGCCACAAACGGCTTTTATCCTCCCGAGCACACAAAACAAAGCTTTGGCGAAAGCAGTACGCGCTTTGTGTTCATAGGCAGGCTTGAGCCTTATATAAAAGGGCTCGACATTATGATAAAGGCGTTTGCCCGCGAAAAGGTGTTTCTTGAAAAAAACAACTGCCGTCTTGACATTTACGGTCCGTTCAACCACCGGGGGGAGCGCTTTGACGACAGAATAAGGGCGCTAATCGACGCCGAAAACGCCCAAGAGCTCATCAGGCTTCACGATTCCGTATCCGGCGACGACAAACGCAGCGTATTGCTTGAAAGCGATGTTTTTGTTCAGACCTCCCGCTCGGACGGTATGCCTATGGGCGTGCTTGAGGCGCTTGCTACCGGTCTCCCCTGCGTTGTTACACAGGGCACCACTCTTGCCGACGCCGTTGAGAGCTTCAAAGCAGGCCGCGGTGTAAAAACCGACGCCGACGCTGTTGCCGACGCATTGAAAAAAATCGTTGCGGAACGCTCGGATATGAAAAAGCTCAGCGAAAACGCCCTTAGGCTTTCGCGTGAATTTGAATGGGACAAGGTCGCGCTTACGGCTGTAAGGCAATACCGCAAATACGTTAACACGGAGAACTGATACCCATATGTTAAGATTAAACAAACAAAGGCTCGCTTATTTTTTGTTTGCGTCATACATACTGCTGGCGTTTACGGGCAAATGGCTCGTCTCGCTGCCCGTTATGCTTGTGGCGTTTGCCGCAGCAGAGGTCAGCTTTTTCTTTGGAGACGACGAATACTGCATTTGCTTTGCGCTGTTTTTGGTACCGAACATACGCATGATGGACGTCGGCGGTATCCAGGTATTAACCAACCTGATGCTTCTGACGCCTGTTGCGACGCGGTTTATTAGGGTTAGAAAAATCAACTTCACCGCTCTCGCCCACACCACTCTGCTGCTGGGAATTGACCTGATACATATTATGTACAACAGAAACTTTGAGGATCTTATTCCCAATGCTTCGTCTATTCTCGTTTTGTATTTTGTAGAGAGCACCCTTCTTGACAAAAACACCATAATCAGGCTTTCGCACGCCGCGCGTGCGCTTGCGCTGGGAGCTATTTTTTCGGCGGTGTTCTATTTTATAATATATACAAAATATATAGACATGAGCCGCTACTTCCGCGGATACCGCTACACGGCGTTTGCCTCCGACCCCAACTATTATTCCCTGTATATATGCCTTTCAATAGCAATGATACTGATTTTGAAAAAGCATTTGATATACGATTACATAATTATCTTTTCTTTGATAGCAATAGAGCTGTTCACCGCCTCAAAAATGGCAATACTTCTCATTCTGCTTATGCTCATATACTTTTCCGCCAAGATGATATACAGCGGTTTTTCGCGCAAAACAAAGTTTTTCAGGCGGCTGATAATCATAGGCGCTGTGCTTGTTGCCGTTTTCAGTCAGTTTGTTGTTACAATGATAGACAAGCTGATGACGCGTGTGTTCGCGCGCGGCACCAACATGACGCTTGACAAGCTCACCACAAGGCGATCCACCCTGCAGGTGATGTATATGAACAAGCTGATAGTTAACCCTATTCTGCTTTTGTTCGGCTACGGAGTGCATTACAACAAGTTTTTTGAATCGAACATCTCTCACAACACGTATTTAGATATAGTGCTTTCGTGGGGACTTATCGGCTTGGCGGTGTTTATTTCGATTTTCTTTACAACAATAAGAGGACTGGTAGCGATTTCCTCGGAAAGGCTTAACACCGACCACTTTCTTCCGCTTATTGTGCTTGTTATATCTTTCTTTTCACTAAGCTGTGTTTCCGCCTCTATGTTCTGGTGGATCATATGCGCCGCCCTTCTGTCTCTCAGGGGCATTGAAGAGCCACAGCTTACCGAACGCGTGCTGCGCGGCCGCGCGCCGATGGTAAGGCTTCGTTTTCGCTTCCACCGCGCCTCGCATTGACCTGCGCTGCGCCTGATATTACCGAAAGGGGATAGAAATGCTTTCAAAGCTGAAAAACAAATATGCGTCTATGCCCGTTCAGGTAAAGGCTTCGTTGTGGTTTTTGGTATGCACCTTCTTCCAAAAGGCGATGTCGGTCATTTCTACGCCGATATTTACACGCCTGATGACTACCGACCAATACGGCGAATACAATGTATTTTTGTCGTGGATGGGCATGATCTCGGTAATTATTACAATGAACCTGAGCTACGGCATGTTTATGCAAGGCTTGGTAAAATTCAGCGACAAGGCGAAGGTGTATGCATCTTCGCTGCAGGGACTTACCCTTGTGCTGTGCTCGGCATGGACCCTGCTCTACCTTATATTCCGCGACTTCTTCAACGAACTGCTTGGCATGAAGACCGTGCAGATGGTTGCGATGCTTTTGATGATCTGGGCCACCGCAGCGTTCCAGTTTTGGTCATCGGAGCAGCGCGTAAACAACAAGTACCGCCTTCTTGTGGTTATAACCATGCTGGTGCTGTTTATAAAGCCGGCGCTGGGCGTGGTGCTTGTGCTCAACTCGGAGGACAAGGCTACGGCGAGAATACTCGCAATGCTCGCCGCCGAGCTTGCAGGCTATGTGTGGTGCGCCTTTGTTCAGCTTAAGCGCGGCAAGGTGTTCTTTTCAAAAAGGTTTTGGATATACGCGCTAAAACTTAACATTCCCCTTATTCCCCACTATCTGTCACAGAACATGCTGTACGGCGTTGACAGAATAATGGTAGGCCGCTACCAAAGCAACGACGCCGCGGGCATATACAGCATCGCATATTCGATAGCGGTGCTTATGACCATGTTCAACCAGGCTCTTACACAGACCATGGGACCGTGGATATACAAAAAAATAAAAGACAAGCAGGTAAAGGACATGGCTCCCGTGGTATATTCCGCCTTGCTGATAATAGCCGGCGCCAACCTTACGCTGATATTGCTCGCGCCCGAGGCGGTTACGCTGTTTGCTCCGCCGAAATACGGCGACGCCATATGGGTTATTCCGCCCGTTGCGCTTAGCGTGTATTTTATGTTTATGTACGACATGTTTGCCTCGTTCCAGTTTTACTACGAAAAGTCGTGGTTCATCATGGGCGCCAGCATAATGGGCGCTGTGCTGAATATCGCGCTCAACTATCTGTTTTTGGGCAAGCTCGGGTGCGACTACGTCGCCGCAGGCTACACTACGCTTATCTGCTACATAATGTACGCGCTGGGGCACTATGTATGTATGCATTGGGTGTGCAAAAAGCACCTGAACAACATGCAGCCATATGACCCCAAGGTACTGCTGGGTATGTCGGTAGTTTTTGTTGCGGCCGGCTTGCTGCTGCTGCTTACCTACGACTACCCCATCCTCAGATACTGCATGGTGGGCATGATAGCCCTGACGGTGATTATCTTCCGCAAAAAGGTTTCCGCATATGTAAAACAGCTTCTGTCGTTCAGAAAGCTGAAAAATGAAAATAAGGACAGTTAATTATAATGGTCGGGAATAAAAGTTCGCTTAAACAAGAGCTTTTATTCCTTGCCTTTTTTGTTTAAAAAACTTTTTAAAATTTAAGCTTTGTTTAAGTTTTCCGTCTTATAATACAGTCACAGAAGAAAACAAAAGCAGATCACGACAAGGAGGCAAACCATGAAAAAGAAATATGCAGCAATCATAATAACAGCCCTGCTGGCGGCTTCGCTTACAGCCTGCACCGGCACACAGGAGAACCGGACATCGGACAACAATCAAACCACAGCGGCTGTAACAACGGCGGCGCAAAGCAGCGCCGAGACACAGACCGAAGCACAAACCGAGGCTCAGACCGAATCGAACAACGACAAAAAAGAGAGCACGGCGACAACAGCCAACGTAACGACTGACGGCGCTATTGACGCAGGCAGCATGTTCACCGACAGAGATATGACCCAGACGGCGTACACATCCTCTGCACAGACCTTCACCCTGAGTGACGGGCAGAATATCAGCATAACCTCGGCAGGCGTGTATGTTTTAAAGGGCAACGCAAGCAACGTGACCGTAACAGTTGATGCGGCAAGCGAGGACAAGGTGCAGATAGTGCTTGACGGAGCTTCAATAACCAACACAAGCTCCCCCGCTGTTTATGTTAAGAGCGCCGACAAGGTGTTTGTCACCACGCTTGGCAGCAGCAGTCTTTCGGTGACGGGAAGCTTTATCGCAGACGGCGAAACCAACACCGACGCGGTGATATTCTCTAAGGACGACCTTGTGCTGAACGGCACGGGTACGCTGGCGATAAGCTCAACCGAAAACGGCATTTCGGGCAAGGACACAGTAAAAATCACGGGCGGCGCCATAACCATCGACTGCACAGCAGACGCTGTTGAAGCTAATGATTCAATAGAAATAGCCGACGGCAGCATAACGATCAACTCCCAAAAGGACGGTCTGCACGCCGAAAACGACGAGGATGACTCGGCAGGCTATGTGTATATATGCGGCGGAACGTTTAGCATTAATGCCTCGGACGACGGCATACACGCAACAACTATAGTCCAGATAGACGGAGGAACGTTCAATATAACAGGCGCCGAGGGAATTGAGGCTACGTGGGTGCAGATAAACGGCGGCAAAATTAACATCTCCGCCTCCGACGACGGAATTAACGCCGCAAACAAATCGTCTAAATACAGCGTTTTGGCAGAATTCAACGGCGGCGAGACCTCGATAGACATGGGTCAGGGCGACACCGACGGCGTTGACTCCAACGGCGACATAATCATCAACGGCGGCACGATAAGCGTAAACGGACAATCGACCTTTGACTACGACGGCAAGGCTGAAAAGAACGGCGGCACCATAATAATCAACGGCACAGAAACCGACACGATATCCAACCAGACGATGGGCGGCGGTATGGGAGGCGGAATGCAGCCCGGCGGACAAATGCAGGGCGGCATGGGTGGCCCCGGCGGTCAGATGCAGATGAGATAATACTGAAAACACAACAAAAAAACAAACCCTCCGCTTAATGCGGAGGGCAATTCTTTTATTCAAAGCAACTCTTAACTATTTGAATTATTCTGTATTGGATCTCGGGAGTTATTTTGTTATCGCTCGGCAGGCAAAGCCCGCGCTCAAACAAATCTGCGCTCACATCGTCGCCGAGGGAAACAAAATCGTTGTCCTTGAACAGCGGCTGCATATGCATGGGCTTCCACAATGGTCTTCCCTCTGCGTTGTGCTTTGCCAGAGCCTCGAGGATTTGTGTGGGACAGCTCTTCCCCGCTTCATCACGGTAGCTTGCCGAAAGCTCGCCGCGCTCCTGAACACACATAGCATCCTTGTCTATCAGCAGGCAGCTAAGCCAGAAATTGGGCTTGCTGCACTCCTCAAACGGATTCATGGTAACGGGCAAATCCTTAAAGCCTTCCTTATAACGCTCATATATCGCCTTCTTTTGAGCGATATGCTTCTGCAAATACGGAAGCTGTCCGCGCACAACGCCGGCTATAACATTGCTCATGCGGTAATTGTAGCCAAGCTCCTCGTGCTGATACCAAGCGGCAGGCTCGCGCGACTGATTAGACCATTTCCACGCTTTGTTGTAAGCCTCTTCATCGTCGGTCAAAAGCATTCCGCCGGCAGAACCCGTTATGATCTTGTTGCCGTTGAAGCTTATAATATTATATTTGCCAAAGGTTCCCGTTTGCCTTCCCTTATATGTGGAACCGAGAGATTCGGCGGCGTCCTCTATCAATAATGCGCCGTGCCCGTCACAAACCGATTTTATCTCATCGAGCTTTGCAGGTGTTCCGTAAAGATGCGCCAATGCCACGACCCTTACATCGGGATATTTCTCAAAAGCTTTCTCCAGCGCCTTTGGGCACATGTTCCATGTATCGCGCTCGGTGTCAATGAATACAGGGATACCGCCCTCATACACAACGGGATTCTGAGTTGCGCAAAATGTCATGTCGGAGCAAAAAACTTTTTCACCGGGTTTGATTTCCGCAAGCTTTACAGCCATATGTATGGCAGATGTGCCGCAGGAAAGCGGAACCGCGTATTTGTTGCCTGTCAATTTGCATATTTCCTCAACAACAGCGTCAATATTTCCGCCCACGGTTGACATCCAGTTTGTGTCAAAGGCAAGCTTCATATACTCCAGCTCTTCACCGTGCATTGTAGGTGAAGAAAGCCAGACCTTCTTTTCAAAGGGAGCATATTCCAAAATAATCTCTCCAAGCACCCGGAAACTTTATCCGTAAGTAATAACGCCAAAATGCAATCCATAACAAACCCATTTTAACTCTATATATTATAACGGTTTTCTACGATATTGTCAACATTTATTCATAATTGTAATTAAATGTCAAATAATGGTTTATACTGACAAATGGCGTTATTCGGGCTTTTCAATAAATTACAGCGGGGCATTTTGTGTTGACCCCGCTGAACCCTTTTAATGAACCAAAGCCCTCATGCTCTCTTTATATTCGGGAGCGCAATAAAGCTGATCAATATACTGAAGCGTTTTTTCTTTTGAAACCGCCAGCGCCTTTTCCAAGGATTTTTTACAATACTTAACAGATTCACCGTTGAGCAGGCTGAGAGCCAAACGCACATAGAATGCCGTTCTGATATCATCCTCATCAAGACCGCCCATGGTGTCGTATATCTTTGCGATCTTGACCGCTTCCTCAAAGCCGGCAGAATCGACCTCGAACATTTTTTGATAGAAATTCGCGTTATTGCTTCTGGAACGGCTTGCAACGTTGGAGCATATTCTGTAACCGCCCTTTATATCCCTTAAGAATACAAACTTGCCGGGATGTGCGGCGTATCTGACCCATGTGTGAGAATCCTCCGAAACAGACTCGCCCGGGAAGTGCTCCTGAATTGCTATAAAGGTGCGCACGGCGGTACAAGACGTCAGGTTACTATATTTTGGAAGATCACGGTACCTTTTGCAGAGCCGACGAGTCCGGAGGCGTGCGCCGAGGAACCGGTGACCGAACCTTTAACTCTCAGGTTTTTAAACACCGCGCCGTCGGCATTTGGGAAGGGCGCGGCGCAGCGGCTGCCGCTGATATTTACCGTTAGCGTGTGTCCCTGACCGTTAAATGTACCCTTAAAAGCATTACCGCTGTAATCAAAATTACTAACGTTTATATGAGTTCCCGCCATCGCGGAAACCTCAATATCTTCATCCAGAAAAACAGTTTTGCCCTCGTAATCATCCGTTCCGTTGCTCACATTCCCGGCGAATGTATCCCAGTCGGATGCAGAATGAATATAATAGGACTGATCGCCTGCGCCCACCGAAGCTCCTGCGGAAACGCCCGTCGCTGGAATATTAAAGGGGATCAGAAGGATTGCAAGAATAAGCGTCATAGTCAGTATTATTTTGGGGTATTGTTTCTTCACTTTGCGATATCGTCTCTTTATCTTCATGGGAATCCTCCTATCATCAAAATTATTTGTTTTCTGTAATTAACCGTTATCCGCAGCAAAAATTAAAAAATCATAAAAGCACAGACGCAGCTATACACCACGTCTGTGCTTTTTTATTGTTTTATTCTGTTCCTGAAAAAGGGCGCAGTCGTCCGATTGATTGATTAATTAATTGATTGATTGATTGATACCATTGTCGCCCGTTTACTCATATTTGTCAAGTCCTTATGCAATAAGAATATATAATATACCTGTTGCAGGTATATTATATTTGACCAAACAAATCAATAGAAAATATACAATTTTATAAATAATTTCGAGCTTTTTTTTCTTTATTTAGTATCATCAATTTACAGATCGACGGATATATTCGTAATTAGGCGTTATCACATCGTATATTGTGAGCGGTGAACCGTCAGGATTTAACAGCTTATTCTCAGGCAGAATCACATCGCCCCTTATGTCACGATGTGAGGGGATCTCGGCGTACAGCTGTCCCTGTAAATCATCGCGGTAAAAGCTCCACACTCCCGAAAAAGCAGGATCATCGCCTATTTGTTCTTCTGTTAAACCCGTTACCGGAGAAACCCAAACCGCAGAGTTGCCGACAGAGCTTCCGTCAAGCAGTATCCACTCGCCGAATGTTGTTTCATGCGGCAAATAATACGAACCCGCTCCGTCGATGCTAAACGAAACATTGTCATATTTCCACGGGTCGTTGTCGTGGATATACTTTTCCTCCGAGGCTGTTGGATTGTAATACAAATGATAACAGATATTCTCTGAGGCGTTCGGCGCCGATTCGCTTCCGGTGTTCGAGCAGAAGGAAATGACCATCGACTCGGAATTGACATATCCGCAAATACCGCAAAGAATTACCTTGCCGCCGGCATTTGATATTATCTCGCCGGAATTTGTGCAATGCGAAAGGGTGCAGTATGACTTGCCGCCTTTCAGGTATCCAATAACTCCTCCTGCATACGAAAGCTCCTGAGCGTTACTGCTGCCGCAGGTAACGCTGCCGCTGTTATCGCATGAAATGAAGGTTTTCATAACATCTTCCTCGCCCAGATAGCCGCCCAGACCTCCGACATACTTTGCCGATGTTTTAACCGCGCCGCTGTTCCGGCAGTTTTGCATCATAAGCGAGCCGCCGGTTTTTGCCGCCATGCCGCCCGCGTAGTATGAAATATCCTGAGGATTCGCTGTTATGCTGCCGTCGTTTTTGCAGTTGGAAAGCGTCAGCTCGCCCTTGGTTCGGCAGACGATACCGCCGGCATGATACGCCGATTTGATTTTTCCGTGGTTTTCACAGTCGATAAACGACGCCCACACGTTGGAGTATCCGACAAGTCCTGCGGAGTAATACTTACCCGTCGCGGAAACATCGGAATAATTTTTTACATTGATACAGATAAGCCGTGACCCGTCGCAGGCGAGTGCTCCGATCCTGCCGTCGGAGGAAGAAATGTTGCCGCGGATCGTAAGATTTTTGACCACGCCGCTCAGGTTTGAAAACATCGGAGCCGTGGTTGTTACGGTATGACCGTTTCCGTCAAGCGTTCCGAAAAACTGCGGCTCATAGCCGGACGTGAGTATAATATCCCTTGCAAGATAATAATTGCCGTCGTCCTTCATCGAAAGGAAATCCTCTTGGGAATAGATCGGCTCACCGCGCAGGGTGTCGTCGCGCGGAATAAGATTGAGTCTTATCACGGTATCGAGCTGTTCGGCAGGAACTCCAACATATTCGTTCAAAAACTTGTAAGTCTTTTCCTGTAAGGTTTCGCCGTCATAGTCCTTGATAAACTTGGGGTATCTTGAACGGATAGACGAAACAGAGCGTGAACCTTCGATGTTGCCGAAATTAGAAAACAGGTAATCGCGGATAATATCCGTCTCGCTCATGCCGAGCAGCGCCTCAATGCAATACGCGACCATTCCCGTGCGGTCTGTTCCGATCGCACAATGGAAGATGACGGGGTAATTCTCTTCATTAGAAAGCACTTCAAACACACCGCGAAGAGAAGCGATGTTGTCTTCATCAAATGTGCCTTCAAACATGTTGCCCGAATAGTGCATCGGCATAAGATAGTAATTAACATCATCTCCAAGCATGCTGCCGCTTACTCCGCCGTACTCGTTGTCTGACGCCTTGCGAAGATCTATTTCAGATTTTATGCCGAGGTTATCCCTCATTTCGGCAATGCCTTTATCCGATATTTTTTGGGTTCCGTCGCTGCGATGCAGCTTGCCACAGCGAATAATGCGTCCCTGCTTTACGGTATCGCCGTTAAGGGTCGTATATCCGCCTATGTCGCGCACGTTTGTGATTCCGCTCACATACAGATTGCGCGGTCCGTTTCGCTCGGTCGTGAAGTGTGCAGTCTCGCTTTCATAACGCACTCCGCCTATTTCGGCTCCGACCTTCCAATAGTATGTGGTATTCAGTTCAAGATTTGTTACCTGATATGATGTTTCGGCAGTATAATATATTTTAGCGTCGGAAAAATCGGCTGTTTTTCCGAAATACACCTCATAATTACAGCCCTCTGCCGACACTTCGTTTTCAGCGGCATATGCTTCGTCTATCTCTGTATTCCATGAAAGCGTGATATATGCCGGGCGACTGCGCTCTGCCGTGCCGTCGGCATAGCTTGCAATATCCTGCATAGGTCCGTTCAGGTACTGCTCCTGCAACTTGCTGTGTATCGAAACATGGTTGCCGAGAGCCTCGGCTGTGATCCTTACCGGTTGGGTAGCTTCCTCGGCGAAAGCGACAACAGCCGTGGGAAGAGCTCCGAGTATAATTATCAGAGAGAGCAAAACAGGAACAATGTGTTTATCGACCTTGTTTTTAATACTATTTGTCAACATAATCGCCTCCAAAAGCATATTATACTTTCTATCTTAGGTTCTTTTATTGTATTATACCTGAATTTTTATCATATGTAAATAATTTCTATGCAAAAATTATCAATAATCATCAATATTATCTATCCAATGGTTTATAATAATCGCCGCAAGCCGAAATTAATCAGCCTACGGCGTTCTTTTAAATACCGCCCGGCAATACTCATGCCGTTCGGTGCTGTTAATTTGTATTTTTTGCCATATATTCTCTGATAACCCTTAAAAATGCTTCGCCGTACTTTTCGAGCTTGTTTATGCTTACGCCGCTGACCAACAGGAATTTAGCATATGTTGTAGGCATTACTCTGCACATATCCGTAAGGGTGGCGTCTGAGAAGATCACAAACGCAGGTACGCCCATCCTTTTCGCAAAGTACATTCTGACAACCTTAAGCGCGTTGAACAGCTCGGGATCAACAGCGGGAGGATTTGGTTTAGAAGCTTTTGGTTTCGGAGCTTTTTGCTTAGATTGTTTTGCTTTAAGGATTTTTACGCTTGCTTTACCCTTCAACACGGGATAACTCTTTTCCTTTACGCGCAAAACAGGTTTTTCGGCTCCGACCGAAACAATATATTCCTGTTCCTCCAGCTTCTCTATGATGTTTTGTATCTCTGAAGGCTCAACGTCCTTCATTATTCCAAAGGTTGACTGTAGGTCAAGCCCTGCTCTCTGTATTCTTTCGGAGGAAATCCCACGCAATACATCAATTATCATTTTTGCACCGTAATGCTGACCTGTCCTAATGATACAGGAAAGGATCTTCTGCGCTTCAACGGTAATATCAACGGTATCGAAGCGACCGAGGCAATTCGAGCATTTTCCGCATACCCTCATGTATTTGTCGCCGAAATAACGCAGCATATATCCGCGCAGGCAGTTGCTTGTGGTGCAGTAAAATACCATTTGCTTAAGGCGTTCCTCTTCCCTCTGCCTGAAATATTCCTTCTGCTCTTTGGATAAATCCGCGTTGTCCTCAATGTTTTCTATGAAAAACCTGCAAGTGCTTACGTCGGATTTTGCGTAAAGTAAAATGCAGTCCGCGTCCATACCGTCACGCCCTGCTCGACCTGCCTCCTGATAATAGCTTTCGATGTTTTTCGGCATATTGTAGTGGATAACAAAACGAACATCTGACTTGTCGATGCCCATTCCGAATGCGTTTGTAGCCACCATCACGCTTTTGCGGTCAAATACAAAATCATCCTGATTTTTAACTCGCTCCGTGTCCTCCAACCCTGCATGATAGCGCGTCGCGGTTATTCCGTTATTATTGAGCAAATCGCAGACCTGCTCTACCCCCTTGCGTGTTGAGCAATAAACGATTCCCGATTGATTGTTTCTCTTTCTGACAAGCTCGAGCAGCTTTGACGATTTGTCTTGATGCTTCAATACAGAAAAAAACAGATTTGGGCGGTTAAAGCCGGTTGTTACACTTAGGGGGTTATTCAGATTCAATAATCTTACGATGTCATTTTTGACTTCCTCGGTAGCGGTTGCAGTAAACGCGCCTACCACCGGGCGACGCTCCAGCTTTGAAATAAAGGATATGATATTCAGATAACTCGGGCGAAAATCCTGCCCCCATTGCGAAACACAATGGGCTTCATCTACCGCGATCAAAGAGATGTCCGCTTTCAATGCGAACCTCAAAAAGGAATTTGATTCAAGGCGTTCGGGAGCAACATAGATTATTTTGTATTTGCCTCTTTCGGCGTTGGAAAGGGCTTTTTTATACTGCACGTCGCTAAGTGAGCGGTTGAGATAAGCGGCATTGACCCCCTGCTGAACCAAAGCGTTGACCTGATCTTTCATAAGCGATATAAGCGGAGAGATTACCAGAGTTATTCCGTTCATCATAATGGACGGGATTTGATAACACAGGGATTTTCCCGCGCCTGTAGGCATAATGCCGAGAACATCACGCCCCGCGAGCAGAGCGTCAACCAACACCTCCTGCCCGTTGCGAAAAGAGCTGTAACCAAAGAATTGTTTAAGCACCTCATACTTATCCGCCATCAAATCACCGCCTCACTAATGCGAACATACATTCTCTGTGAAAATAATATCACTTATAGCACGGAAAGTCAAGACTGCGATTGAATATTTGAATAACAAACCTAAAAGTATTTCATCGACGGGGCTAGCATCGTATATTGTTAATTGGCTTGGCGGATTTTTGTCCGGTAAAAAAGCTAATTGAGAGATAAAGATAAAAAACTACCCATTTTTTAATCCGTCAAATAAAAATGTTCATTAATGATATAGAGTTGGTTCAAAAGTCACCCTGTCATCTTCTGTAACAGCGTCGGTAGTTGTCAAGAAATCTGCGACGGTCTCGATTCCAATGGCGGCCTGTATCTGTACGGCGGTACTCAGGCGGTATTCAGCATGCAGTCGGGCGGCGACAACTCACCTCTCGACGCAGACGGCACCGTGCTTATACAAGGCGCTGAAATCTTTACGGCAGGCACAGCCAGCATGGACGGCTCGGCTCAGTCAAGCTGGTTCGGCAGCACTCAAAAGTACGCAACAAGTACTGCAAACTATTCCGCAGGCAAGATCATCAGCACAAAGACAGGCAACAGCGGCAGCGTTCTGTTCAGCTATTCGCTTCCGAAAAACGTCAACTACATTATGGCTTCATATCCACCTTCATTGCGGGACCCAGCATCTTGCCCATACATAAAAATGCGAGAATTACAGGAAAGACAGATACCAACCCGAACCGCCAGTCAACAACGAACATCATCACGACCATTCCGAGCGGAGTACCGACAGCGCCCGCCATATCGGGCAGATTATGCGCAAGGTAGGTTTCCGCCGCAGTAGATGAATCGTTGATGATCTTGCGGATTTTACCGCTGCCCATTTCATCCGAAAAACCGAGCGGAAGCTTGGTGATGTGTTTGAGCAATCTGCGCTTGATATTGCTACCTATCCGAAACGCGCTGACGTGTGAACACATCAATGCGCCAAAATAGATTAAGAGTGCAGCAGCCGAGAACACGACTGCCATAATACCGTTGTGCACGATCGAGGTCGCCCTTGAAAAGTCGGGCGCGACCTCCAACACTTCCCTGTTGATGAAGAAAATATATACAAGCGGCAAAAGCGCCGTCAACGCGCTGATAAATGACAACACCCACGAAAGATACGTCAGTATTTTGTAGCTGCCCGCATATTCCATCAGCCGTGAGAGCGGAGACGGTTGTTTTTGTTTTTTCATACGTTCTTCCTTTCTATTCAGCGCATTTGAGCGCTTCTACCATATCGATCTTCTTGTTCTTCCTCGCTACCATCAAGCCGACCAAGAGTGAAACTCCGAAGGTCAGCAGAATGGATACGCAGTAGGTCAGCGGACCCAACATCAGCTTCATTTCATATTCGCCAGCAAGTGCTGTCAGCAGCCAATACAGCACACCGACTCCCGCAGGGAGACCTATGATAACGCCGATAAAGGTCAGCCAAATGTTTTGCGAGATCAACAGCTTGCCGATCGCCCTGTTGCGGAAGCCGAGAACTTTCAACGTAGCAAGCTCACGCGAGCGCTCAACATAGCTCATAACACCGAGGTTATAGAGCACAACGATTCCGAGGATTACAGCGGCAATGACAAGAATGATGACCATACTGTCCATTATCTGCACAAAGCTGTTGAAGGAATCCATCAGCTGCGCCTTGTCCTGCTTGCCGGAGATCAGATCATTTGAAGCGATCTCATTCGTTTTCTTATCCGTGTATATCGAAGAAATGCTGTAATCTATTCCGAGTTTATCGGCAAACGCGTCTGTCATCGTTACACTCTCGGTCATGATCGAGCGGTTATAGCCGATCACCTTTGCTGTGTATGTGTCCTTTGAGCCGTAGGGTGAGAACTCTATCTCATCGCCTACCTCTGCTCTATCCTTTAGTCTGAGGCAGAGATATACTCCCTCGTCGCTTAATTCAATACGGTTGTTGTCCTCATCAATGACGTTGAACAGATCGTTCGGGTTATGAACGATATCAAGTGCGATCGTGTCTCCGTCAAGACTTATTCCCGTCAGGCTCTCCCAATCGCCGCCGAGCTCCTTGTACAGCTCCTTTGACTTCTCCAAATCCGCGTCGTCGATAAGGTTGACCTTTGTGGTGTAGTTGCTTATATCGTTGTCGAGCAAATCGAGAAAACCCGTCAGCGTGTCGCGCATACCCAAGCCGCCGACCATCAGTACCATACATCCGATGATTCCGAACAGGGTCATCGCCGAGCGGCTCTTGTGACGGCTGAGGTCGCGGATATTCCATTTTGTACCGAAGTGCAGCTTATCCCAAAAGCGGAAGCGCTCCAAAAGCGTTTTGCGCATTTTCTTCGGCGTATAAGGGCGAAGCGCGTCTGCGGCTGTGCCTTTTAACTGGCTGCGGACGGACAGATAGCTTATAAGCGTCAATAAGATTATCGTCGCCGCCATAACGGGATAGCAGAATTCGGGTATCGCCGCGCCCCAGTCGGGCATATCAAAGTAGGTGCCCATCATTCCGCCCTCGCTCATAATTGCCTTGCAAACCGCGTAGCCGAGAGCGACGCCGAGTGCGGTTCCGACTAAGCCGATAAACAGACCGTATGAGGTGTAGTGGCGGAGAATACGGCGGTTTTTGAAGCCCAAGGCTTTAAGTGTGCCGATCTGCGTTTTCTCCTTTGTGGCGATGCGGTGCATCGTCGTCACCATCGTGAGGATAGCGATCAAGAGGAACAGCACGGGCAGCACGGAGCCCATCGTCTTGCCTTCCTCAGCCTCGCCGTTCGATTCCTTGTAGGCAACGTGGTCGTCCTTCGACGTCACCATTATCGTCCTGCCGAGCGCGTTTTTTACGCTGTCCTCGAGCGTTTCCTTTGAAAGGTCGGATAGCAGATTGACCTGCGCATATACCTTATCAAGCGCTTCGTTGATTGTCTCATCAGTCATAAGCGTATTTACGCTTTCGTCGAGCATTTCTTTCGGAACGCCCGATTTTTCAAGCTCGGCGATTATATTATCTCTCAGCTTTGTTTTGACTGTTTCCCTGAGCTTTTTTGGCGAGATATAGGCGTAGCCGTAGGTGCTGTAGTCGGGCATCATCTGGTTTTTGTCGGCAACGCATATCATATGCTCGCCCGCTTTTATCAAACCGACGATCTTTCCGGTTATCTCCGTCCCCTGAAATTCGAGCGTGAGCGTATCGCCGAGCTCATAATCATTGGCGGCGGCAAATTTATCGCTCAACCAAAAGCCGTCGCCGTTCTTGTCGTATTCTTCGCCATCCGTGACAATAAAGGTAGATACCGTGTAGTTCTCGCTCACGTCCAGCGCAAGGCTTTTATTCTTTTCGCCTTTAATATCCAAATTCACGGACAGATAGCGCGTCGCAGCGTCAACGCCGTCAATGTCCGATATTTTATCTAAATCGTCCGTTGTAAAGCCCTTCTCGGAATAAAGGCGATAATCGGCGTAGTTGGTGTCCTCAAAGAATTTGCCGGTATCGACCTCGATGGATTTCCACTCCATATTGAAGCCGAGGAACATTCCCATACCGAGCGTTATCATAATCACCATCGAGATAAACTGCGCCTTGTAGCTCCAAGCGGTACGGAATAATTTGCGTATCAGCATTACCACTCCACCTCGTCCGCGCTCATCGGGTTCTCCTGTTCGGCGATCGAGCGAATTTTGCCGTTCTTGACGCGGATGACCACGTCTGCCATCTTGGCGATGCTCTGGTTATGCGTGACGATGACGATAGTTTTTCCGTAGTTTTTCGCCATACTCAACAGCAGTTTGAGCACCATCACGCCCGTATCGGAATCAAGCGCGCCCGTCGGCTCGTCGCAGAGAAGTATCTTAGGATTTTTCGCCAAGGCACGCGCAATGGACACACGCTGCTGCTCACCGCCCGAAAGCTCGGACGGGAAGTTGTGTAAGTGGTCGGTAAGGCCGACCTCTGCTATCATCTGCTTTGCGTCTATAGCATCGGGCGAGATCGTGGAAACAAGCTCCACATTCTCATAAACGGTCAGCGTGGGTATCAAATTGTAAAACTGGAATACAAAACCGACCGTCGCCGCGCGGTAATCTGCGAGCTCGTTATCGGAGAGCGTGCTTATATCCCTGCCGTTTACGGTGATGGTGCCGTCCGTGGGGCTGTCAAGCCCGCCGAGCAGATTTAGCAGAGTGCTTTTGCCCGCTCCCGACGGTCCGAGGATAACAACGAACTTGCCCTCGTCAAGCGTAAAGCTGACCTGATCGAGCGCCTTTAATTCGTGCTCGCCGCTTGTATATACTCTTGTTACCTTCTCAAATTGTACGATCGACATAATCATTTCCTCCCGAACAGCGAAAATTTCTTTTTATCATATGGCTCTGTTTTTATCTCCAATACCTTATAACCCGTCTTGCCTATAGCTTCACGCAGGGCTTTTTCATCAAGCGGGTTTTCGCTGATTATCTCGGTTATTCCCTTTGAGTGCGAGGAACTGACCTTCTTTACCTTAAAGCTCCGGCGAACGGTATCGTTGATGTGGCTCTCACACATCGAGCACATCATATCGTCGATTTTTAATGTTGATTTTATCATAACGACTTCCTTTCTTTTAAGTGCATAAACGCCCGCAGAAAAGCGAGCGTCTGTGCAGAAATATGAAATGGGATGGAAAAACTCATAATTAATTATATCAAAGCTTCGCCGAGCGCTTTGCACGCGGCAACCGCCTCGTCGTCGGGAGCGTCGTTGCAGATCACGGGCTCGGATGTCAATACTGCGCCGGCGCTTTCGCACTCGTCCTGCCAGTTGCGCATCCATTCGCCGTCGCCCCAGCCGTAGGAACCGAAAAGTGCGATCTTCTTTCCTCCAAGCTTTGGAACGCAAGCGCTGAACATCGGCTCAAATTCATCTTCTTCAAGCTGTTCCGCTCCCATCGAGGGACAGCCAAAGGCTATAGCGTCGTAATCGCTTATCATAGTTTCGTTGAACATATCGCAGGTAAGTACATCGACCTGCGCTCCTGCGGCTTTAGCGCCTTCGGCAACAGCCTGAACCATAGCCTCGGTGTTTCCCGTGCCGCTCCAAAATACAATTGCTGTTTTCATATACATTTTCCTTTCTGTGATAAAATAATTAAGGCAATACCGCGAGGTAAGGCTGTCGCCTTGCCGAGATTTTTTGGGCAAGCTGACGGAACAATATTCAAGCAAGCCGTGCGCCTTGAATTGTGCGGTGTTGCCTTAACTTGCTACCGCTAATTTTGTCAGCGGTTTGCCTGCGTACCATTGTTTTTCATAAACACAGGTGCATTTTTTGTATTGAGCAAATAATCGCTTCGCCTTTTTCTCGTCGCCATAGACCTTCCAACAGCCTACGCATTTTGCGCAGGCTGCCTTGTTCTCGATGAAGCCCTTTACATCCTCAACAGGATAGCCGAGAAACAGCCCGATTTCGTGAGGGAATTCTCTGCTTTCGCCGAGGCGTTTTCTCAGTCGCGCAAGGCATTTTCCGCAATTATCAGTATGATAACCGCGCTCCGAGAGCAGCTTTTCCGCCCCCTCGTTTTTCAATTCCGAAAAAAGCCGTGAAGGTCGAAAAGCATAAATCAAAGCCTTTTTGTTACTTAGTCGCAAAGGCAAAAATCGGATACCTTTGCTCCCCAAGCTGAGATTCAACTCCCTCAAAAACCCGAGAAGCTCATTTTGATCATCATAAGAACAGCTGAACAAGCTGCCTGTTTTCAGCCCCGCCAAGGTCGGCGAGCAATACTTTACTATTACTTCCTCTGACATAGGTTTCTCCTTGGTTAGCCTTCGCTAACTTGTAGTCAAAAATAAAAGCGGTTAGCTATCGCTAACTTGCATTATATATTACTTTTGATAATTTGTCAAGGATTTTTTAAAAAACATAAAACAGAGCGATTTTCACCGCCCTGTGTTATTATTTACAAACTATTTCCTAACAGATACCCTTTTGATTGTCTTTTTCACGGCTTTCACCTCTTTTGGCAGAAAAGCTCCGAGCAAATTCGGAGCTTTTGCTAATTAATATTTGTCTGCAAATAACTTGAGTTTCTTATCGTTCGGGTTGCCGTTGAGAATCTCGCCCGCAATTATCTCTGCTTGCGGTGCGCTCGGCTGCAACGAAGCGACTGCTTTTCCAAAGCCCGATCCTCCGGAGGTAGCGAACAGCACGATTCTCTTACCGCTGAAATCGTAGGCTTCAAGGAAGGTGTTGATTATCGTCGGCGCGATATACCACCAGATCGGGAAGCCGATGAAGATAGTGTCGTAAGCGGCAATATTCGCGTCGGTATCGGCGAGCGCGGGACGGGAAGCGCTGTCGCGCATTTCAACGGAGCTACGACTCTGCTTGTCCATCCAGTTGAGGTCTGCCCTGCTGTAAGGTACGGCAGGCTTTATTTCGTACAAATCCGCTCCTGCGGCGTTTGCCAAATTCTTTGCAACTCTTGCGGTGGTGCCGCTTGCGGAAAAATACGCTACTAACTTTTTGCTCATGGTTTTCTCTCCTTTTTTTATTTTATTATGATAAGTTCAAGTTGTCGATCCAGCGTTGAACATCCGATCCGGTCAAGCGCTCGCCTTCAAGCCAGTTGCCGCTGCCGGCGTTTGTTTTGAGGTTGTCGCCGCTGCTGCCGATCCCTGAGCCGCCCGAGGTGCAGAATGGGATCACCGTTTTGCTTGTAAAATCATAGCTCTCAACAAAGGTGTCCATTATCCTCGGCTCTTCTCCCCACCAAATCGGGAAGCCGATGAATATGGTGTCGTAACCGTCGAGGCTTATCTTTTCGCTGCCGATCTCGGGGCGGACTGTTTTGTCGTTCTGTTCCTTGGTGGTGCGGCTGTTACTGTCGTGCCAGTTAAGATCATCCTCGGAATATGGCTGTGCCGCTGTGATCTCATATGTGTCTGCATTGGTGTAGCTTGCGATCTGCTCGGCAACGCCTTTTGTCGTGCCTGTTGCAGAGAAATAAACCACCAAAGTTTTGCTGCCGTCAGCGTTTTCGTTGCTCTGCTCTTCCTCATTTTCGTCTGTTGATTCGGATGTGTTTGCCGAGGTCTCTGCTTTTGTTGTTTCCGCAGCTTTCGTTTCCGCTTCGGATTGAATGCCGGTGTTGCCTGCTCCGCAGCCTGCTAATGCAAAAATAAGTGTTAAAACGGATAATAATGCGATTACTTTTTTCATGGTGTATTTCACCTTTTGTTTAGTAGTGGGAATTATGGTAAAACTTTTATCAAACAATGATAAGCCATATCGAATATGGTGGTATCAATGCGCGGTACTTTTGCAAGCTCCAACGCTTCAAGCTGTTTCTCGGTGTGATAAACAAACGGATAAACGCCGAACAAAAAGGCATTGAAGTTCATACAAAAGCGATTGATTTCTTCCACCGTGCTTTGAGGATTGTACGCTCCGGCTATCCGCGTCAGGGTCTCAACCACGGTACGGTACAACACCTTGAACTCCGCGAGCCGTTCCACACGGCAGTTGAGCTCCATCTCAAACAGATTCATATTTTGAATACGCAGGAGGATTCCCCTATCTCCCAGCGTATGGGCGATCAAAGCTGCGGTTTGCTCTCTGTCGCCCTGTTCGATCTGCTTTTCGGTTTCTTCTAAAGAGTCGATCCACTTCTCGTATTCACGGTTCAGAAGAACAAGCAAAATCTCATCCTTTGTTTCAAAGTAAGAGTATATTGCAGGACGGGTAAAGCTGATGGCTGTGCTGATCTCTTTGATATTGACAGCGGTAAATCCCTTTTCCCTGTATATCCTCTCGCAGGCGTCGATAATCTCCTGCTTTCGTTTTTCCTTGTGTTCTTCGGTTACTTTAGGCATATGATCCACCCTCTATTTGTTAGTTACATTGTGTAAATATAATACAGCATATTATTTACGTCGTGTCAATATGTTTTTTAACATATTTTTATCGGATGATCAAAGCGGACTTCCTTTTCGTCCTCTCTCCCCAAATGCGGAAAGGTTTCCGAAGCAGATCAGGACATCATTTAACGAATAAGGATAGTAAATGATTTTCGCTTGTGTTTTTTGCTGATTTATGTTAAGATTATTAGCGCAATATAAGCCGGGCGCCTTTATTCTATACTGAGAAATTGAAATCGTTTGATGAGGAGAAATATAATAATGAATAGCAAACAAACCGTTTCGCTTCCGCTGAAAAGCGTTAATAACGCCCGTGAGCTTGGCGGCTATAAAACAAGCGACGGCAAATCCGTAAAACATGGCTTGCTGCTGCGCACAGGCAGACTTGACAATATTACAGACGAGGATATCGCCATACTTAGAGACCGTTACCGCCTCGGGCAAATCGTTGATTTCCGTATGGCTATGGAGCTTGCGGGATCCGACGACCCGACAATTGACGGCGTCGGGTATCATCATCTTGATGTGATCGATCCGTCGGTGTTCGGTTCAATGAATGCCGATATAGATATAAGCAACTTTGACCTCATTCAGATGACAGAAATGACGATCAAATCGGGAATGCTCAACGAAAAAATGTATATTGGCTTTCTTGAATCCGACTTTGGCAAAAAAGCTTTTTCAGAGTTCTTCTCGATACTTCTTGATACAGAGCCCGGCAGGGCTGTGCTCTGGCACTGCACGAGCGGCAAGGACAGAACCGGGCTTGCGGCTATGCTTCTGCTTTCGGCTCTCGGGGTCGATGAAAAAACCGTTATGGAGGATTTTTTGCTCACCAACGATTACAACGCTGAGCGGATCGCGGCTACAAGACGGTATTTGACCGAAAAGCGCTTTGAAGAAGGATTTATCAACAAAGCCTTGCTCATATTTGACTCTGTAGATCAAAGCTTTATGAGCAGCGCCATAGACCATTTGAAAAAGAATTACGGTTCAGTCGAGGGCTATATAATAAACAGGTTGAATATAAAACAAAATGACTTAAATATTTTAAGAAATAAATATCTTGATTAACGGGGGTTATTATGTATCAAATCAAAGGTAAAATCGACTCAAACAACTCACCGAAATTTGAAAAGGAGATCATGGCTGCGCTGCCGAACGAAATAGACGCTGCCGAGCTGGAATATATATCATCAGCCGGTTTGCGTGTGTTATTGAAGCTGAGAAAAACTGTCGGCGATGTGACAGTCTTCAACGTCAATCCCGAGGTTTATGAGATCCTCGACATCACGGGTTTCACGAGTATTCTCAACGTAAAAAAGGCTTATAAAGAAATCGACCTTAGCGGAAAACCGATCATCGGTCAGGGCGGTAACGGTACGGTCTATCGGCTCGATGACGAGCGCATAGTCAAGGTGTACCGCAGCGAGCACAGCCTTGAGTATATCGAGCGCGAGCAGCAGTATGCAAAAGCAGCGTTCGTCAGCGGTATCCCTTCCGTTATCGCGTTCGACGTTGTTAAAGCAGGCGATAACTACGGCGTAGTTTTTGAAGCGATGAACTCCGACAGCCTCGGTCACGCGTTATCGACCGAGCCGGACAAACGCGACGAATATCTGATGAAGTATGTACAGCTCGCCAAAACGCTGCACACCACTACGGTGACCGGCGATACAATTGAAACCCTGAAAAGCATGCTGTATAAACGGCTTGACGATGACTTTATGAAAGAGAATCTAAAGCCGGAGGAGATTGACACTCTGAGAAGTATCATCGACGCGATGAAGGATGTTGATACCCTTGTTCACGGCGATTTTCATCCCGGCAACATCATGCTGCAAAACGGCGACCTGATGCTCATAGATATGGGCGAGGTCACCCGCGGCGTTCCGATTTATGACGTGGCGTCCGTTTTCCGCGATTTGATCTCGGCGCCGAAAAGCAACCCCGATATTTGCCGCACGAGTATGGGCTTGGAACCGGAATGGGCAATGGAGATTGGCGCCAAGTTCATAGCAATATATACCGGTATCACCGATCCGCAGGTGTTGGAGGGATATATGAAGCAGCTGGGGCTGGTGTATGCGTTCAATGTTGTTATGCTGCTCCCTTCTGTGACACAGCGAGACGTTCGCGCACCGTTGATCATCAATAATCTGCTGCGCCCTGTCGTTATGCCGAACGCAGAAGCGCTCAAACATATTCTGTCACAATAAATACATAGGGCAACACCGCACAAAAAGAAGTTTCGGAAATTGCCGATTTATGATATAATAAAAGCATGAACAAACAAATGAGTTTGTCAGCGTTTGACGATGAG
>CADBWP010000020.1 GCA_902798365.1 uncultured Ruminococcus sp. | reverse complement strand
AACGCCGCTTTCCTCAAACACGCCGCCAAAGTTGTGGGTCCATTCACCGTCGATGGTGAACTTGATCTGACGGCCGAACGCCGGGGTAATATCGGTGTATTCGATCTCGAATACGCCTTCGGCAACCTTGGCCATCTCGTTGTCCTCAAAGTTGGGAACCCAGTTTGCGCCGTACAGCCAGTCGCCCTCGCCGTTTCCTACGGCAAATACGGTCGAATAAACGAGCTCGGTAACGATCTCAACCTTGTCGCCGCTTAGGATCATAGGTTACGGTGAAATCGGAGGGCTCGGTAACGTTGAAGGTAACGTTTGCGCCGGTCTCGTCGCCGTACCACTTAGCGTCTTCTCCCTCGACATTCACTACAGCCTTGAGCTGAACGTCCGCATAAGCTTTGTCAGCGGTGTAGGTCTTGGTATAAACGTCGCCGTCCTTGGTCATCTGGTTGTTTGTGTCGGCGCCGTTCCATGCAGTGCCGAACAGCTCTGAGTTGTTGCCGGCTACGATAACTACGGGCTCAGCAACGGGCTCCTCGGTGGTGGGCTCAACGGTGGTGGGCTCAACGGTAGTGGGCTCAACGGTGGTGGGCTCTACGGTAGTGGGCTCAACGGTGGTGGGCTCTACGGTGGTAGGCTCAACGGTGGTAGGCTCAACGGTTGTGGGCTCTACTGTGGTAGGCTCAACAGTTGTGGGCTCAACAGTTGTGGGCTCTACTGTGGTGGGCTCTACGGTTGTTTCCTCAACGGGAGCAGCTGTTGTTCCCTCAACGAGGTCATCCTCTGTAAGAGCAAGACGCTCCATTACATAGTCAAGAGTAGGATACGCAACGTTCTCGGCAGAACCTACGTATGTTCTCTTCTTTTTGTTGTACTTGTATGTGGTAGTGGTCTTAACGTACTTTCTGGAAGTGTCGTCGCCCTCTACGGGAGTGTTCTTTGTAATAACGATCTCGGTATCGGGAGCGTTGGTATCGTCCTCGTTGGGCTCTGTCCAGGACTTCTCCTCAAGATACTCGCCGTACTCGTTTACATAAGCCTTATAAACTGCAAGAGGAGTGGTTTCGAACTCTTCGCAGATCTGAAGGTTTCTTGTAACGTTAAATGCGTTTACGTTTGTGGGGTTAGGCAGATAATCCTTAAGAGCCTGAGCAAGCGGAATGCCGCGATCCTGACCGGGAGCAAACTTGCCGGGGAGCACGCTGCCCAGGGAAGCGATCTTCTTAAGAGGACCGCACTCGGGATGATTTACAAACTCGCCGAGATAGTCGATCTTCTCGGAGTTGGCGCCGTTTTCTCTGGTGCCGCCGATAAGCTTAACGGTGTCGCCCAGACAATCTGCTGTGAAGATGATGTCGCAGGTCTGGAAACCGTCGCCGCTCTTGGGCTTTGTGTTTTTATTTGCCTGAGTTGAGAACAGAATGCCGTAGATGGCGCCCGGCTCAATTACGCCCTGAGCAGAGGTATCGAACGAAAAGATTCCGTTGCCCTCGTTGGTGCACTGAGTGGAGCCTACCTCCCAGCCTCTTCCCTTGTAGGTGGTGGTGTTGCCCGAAATTGCATAAACATTGCAATATACGTTGGACTTGTCAAGAGCGTCGGTCTGTACGCCGCTTAAAGGACCCCATGCTTCATCTTCCGGGAACTGGAAGTAAACCAGGGTGGTATCTGCAGCAGCCGAGATCGCCGACAAACCCGTAAAACAGGATGTGGCAGTCAGACCGGCAAGAACCAGGCTGAGAGCCTTTGATGATTTTCTCATCGGTAAAATTCCTCCTTTTTTGAATAACTCAACATCTGAGTAATTACATTATATATTAAACAAAATCTTTTTACAAGCCCTTTTGCGAAAAACTGTAATATTTTTTTGATATTTTATGATTTTGCAGCCGTCATGTTAATTCTGAATATAGTATTGAAGCAGTTACAGCAACGGAGTGTAGGAATCAGATAACGCGTTGCAGCCTCACAAAAAACTTGACAACGCGAGCGAATAATAGTAAAATCAAAAAAGCAAAACAGAAAAAGAGGTATATATATGGAAAACACCAAAAAAACCATGGACAAAATAGTGGCTCTTTGCAAGGGCAGAGGCTTTGTTTATCCGGGCTCCGAGATATACGGCGGCCTTGCAAACACATGGGACTACGGCCCTCTGGGCATGGCGCTTAAGAACAATATTAAGCAGGCATGGCTCAAAAAATTCGTTCAGGAAAACAAATACAACGTTGGGCTCGACTCAGCAATTCTTATGAATCCCCAGACATGGGTTGCGTCGGGTCATTTGGGCGGCTTTTCAGACCCTCTTATGGACTGCAAGGAGTGCAAGACACGCCACCGCGCCGACAACCTTATAGAGGACTTTGACGGCACCAACGTAGCGGGCTGGACAAACGAGCAGATGACTGCCTATATAAATGAAAAAGAGATTCCCTGCCCCAGCTGCGGCAAGCACAACTTTACCGACATCCGTCAGTTTAACCTGATGTTCAAGACCTTCCAGGGCGTTACCGAGGACAGCAAAAGCGAGATTTATCTGCGCCCCGAAACCGCACAGGGCATTTTTGTAAACTTTGCCAACATTCAGCGCACCAGCCGCAAGAAGATACCCTTCGGCGTGGCTCAGGTGGGCAAGTCGTTCAGAAACGAGATCACCCCCGGCAACTTTATCTTCCGCGTGCGCGAGTTTGAGCAGATGGAGCTTGAGTTCTTCTGCAAGCCCGGCACCGACCTTGAGTGGTTTGACTACTGGCGCAGCTTCTGCCGCGACTTCCTCTACTCGCTGAACATAAAGCCCGAGAACCTGAGACTGCGCGACCACGACAAGGAGGAACTGTGCTTCTACTCCAAGGCAACCACCGACTTTGAGTACCTGTTCCCCTTTGGCTGGGGCGAGCTGTGGGGCGTTGCCGACAGAACCGACTACGACCTTACCCAGCACATAAACACAAGCGGCAAGTCGCTTGAATATTTTGACCAGACCACGGGCGAGCGCTATGTGCCCTATGTTATAGAGCCGTCGCTTGGCGTTGAAAGGCTTTTCCTCGCCATTGTTACCGAGGCATACGATGAGGAGCAGCTTGACGAAAAGGACACCCGAGTTGTTATGCACCTGCACCCCGCTCTGGCTCCCTTTAAGGCTGCCGTGCTTCCGCTCTCTAAAAAGCTCAGCGAAAAGGCGGGCGAGGTCGCAGACATGCTCAGCAAGGACTTTATGACCGACTTTGACGACGCCGGCTCGATAGGCAAGCGCTACCGCCGTCAGGATGAGATAGGCACGCCCTTCTGCATCACCTATGACTTTGACTCGGTTGAGGACGGCTGCGTGACCGTGCGCGACCGCGACACCATGCAGCAGGAGCGCGTGAAGATTGACGAGCTGAACGCATATATTGCGGAAAAGGTCAAGTTCTGATCGTAATTAATAGCATAAGATAAAAGCAGACAGGTTTTCACCGCGAAAGCCTGTCTGCGTTTTTTATCTCTGTTATCTAATCTCTGTACTCTAATCTCTGTACTCTCAGCTTCCGAATATCCTCAAAAGCTCCGCCTTGTGCGCCATTACGCAGTCGTAACCCTCGCGGATGGTCTGGTCGAAGTTTTCCATGGAAAAGATGGCGGTGTTGCTGTTTTTTATCTGAACGCAGTAATCAGCCATTTTCATGGACTCGCGAGTGCTGTTGACCGAATAAAGGTCGAGCGCGCGCCACACCACCTTCATCATGCCCTCGAGCCCCGTTTCGGGAACATACTCGGAGATGTCGAAGCCTATTGCAAGCACTCTGCCCACGCCCATGTCCTGCAAAACCTTGACGGGCAGGTTGTCCTTGGAGCCGCCGTCGATGAAGTTGAAGCCCTTGTAGCTGCATGTGGTATAAATCCCGGGAAAGGTCATGCTGGCGCGCACCGCAAGCTCAAGCGGCGCGTCGGTTATGTATTGGATATGGTCGTTGTGAATGTCCTCCTCATAGGTGGTGAAGATACATTCGTCGGTGGTGTAGGTGTCGTTTGTGCAAATGGAAAGGTTGATGGGCAGGTCGTGAAAGCCCTTTATCCCCTTTTCGTCCATCGCCGCCTTTATTACGTTGGAGATGACCGCGCCGTCCTTAAGCCCGTCCTTGTCGGTGTTTTTGCGGAATTTAAGGCTGGCAAGCTGGGCAACTATGGGCACCGGGCGAAAGTCGGAAAGTACCTCCCAGTAGCGCTCGGCAAAATCTCTCATCTCCTTTGCGGAGCAGCCCATTGCGGCGAGCGCCGCCATTGCCGAGCCGGAGCTTGTACCCGAAACATACTGCGGACGGATCCCAAGCTCGTGCAGCGCCTGAACCGCGCCTATATGGGCTATGCCCTGCAGACCGCCGCCCGAAAAGGCGACGCCCACGGCGTTTTTTCTGTCCTGAAGATTCGTTGGTTTCATGGTGTTTCTCCGTTAAACATAAAAACGATATACGTTGCAGTACGACTCTGTTTCAACAAAGTAATCGTACCAGTTGTAAAACTCCTCAAATTCTCTGTCCGCCTGAATAAGCTCATAGTTTTTCAGCGGAGTGTTTTGGGTTATGGCGTCTATCACCGTCGGCTCGTCCGCCAGGCGCGATATATACACCGTAACCTCGCTCATGCCGTTCAGCTTTTCGTCCTTTGCCAGCTTTTGCAGGCTGTCAAACTCCTTGCGGTCAACGTCGCCGTTGCTCATAAAGCTTTGCGCAAAAGCGCCTATCTTGCCGTTGGTGACAACTCCGCGCTTTGAGGCAAAGGCGTCGAGCTCGTCAAACAGGGTTTTTGACATCTCGGTGGTCTGTGCTATCATGGTGCTGTCGTACTGCATGAACTTGTCGATGCACTTGTTCCACTCCATCATAGCAGTGCCGATAAACACGCAGTCCTTTGTTTTTGGCTGATACAGATTTGTTCTGCCATACACATAATATGGGCGCACAACGGCAAACGCCAGCGCGTTTACAAGCACCACGCTTACAGGCAAAACCAAGCGGACGCGTTCGTTTTTAAACAGGGTGAAAATGCGCGCAAAGCCGAGCGTCGTCATCATTGAAATAAGCGGAAGGCTTGCCATTACGTAGCGGTCGCTGTTAAAGGGCGACACAAACGAGATTCCCAGAAAGAACACCACACCGGGCACAATTACAAACCACGCCTTGCGCGGCAGCCTTTGCTTTTTTACAAATCGGAAGTAGATTTGCGAGGCAATGAGGGCAACGGCGCACAAAATTAGCAGCCACAGCTGACCGAGGAACATATCCTTTGCCAGCACCTCAAAGTAGGTGAATAGCTTATAAACCATATATGTGAATATGGTGATAACGTCTATGTCGAGCTTGAGCGAACCGAAGCCGCGGTTGCCGCCTAAAACATTGGTTATTATGTAGGGATATATCGCCAGGGCTATGCCCGCACCGATAACGGCTGTGACGATGTAAAAGATAAGCGATTTAAAGCTTTTTTCTTTAATGGAAAAAATCAGGAACACCAGACCGGTCAGCCCTGCACAAAGAATAAAGTAGTACTGCGTGAGTATGCCGAGGGTCACCACAACGAGCATGAGGATATAATCCGTGATTTTTACGCTGTTTTTTCTGTCGTAAATAACAAGCGTAAGATACAGGAACGCCAGCACAAAAAACGTGAGCGTGGCATACATGCGCAGATATATCGTGGTGGTTATGCAGGCGACGCTGAACGCGTAGCCCCCCGCGGCGATAAGCGCGTAAAGGTTGCTGTCCGTGACGCGCTTGCCTATCTTGAACAGCAGCACAAGCGCCGCCGCCATCATCACTACATTGACGGAAAACGCAAGCCAGCGGCTGAATACGCCCGGGAAAAAGGAGCATACCGTGTGCACCAGCGCATAGTAAAACGGCGGGTGCGACGCGTCGATGACCTGATTGTTATAGACGTTGACATAGTCAAAGCGGTGTTCGCCCGCCGCAAGGTACTCGTTAAAGTCCTCGGGAGAGTTCCATTGCGCGTCAACGCCAAGCTGTTTTGATGAATTGGCAAGGTTGTAGGTGAGCAGCTCGTCCTCGTGGTAGCCCTGCTTTGCCGCCATAAAGGCGCAGCTTATGCACAGGCTTATAAGAATAATGACCGCAAGGGCGATGCCCGCCGTTTTATTGCTCAGTTTCATTCATTACATCCTTTATGTGTAATATTCGATAGAAGAATTATTATACAAGCTTTGCTCCGCACTCAATGCAGAACATAATGTCCTTATCAGTGGTGTTAAAGCCGCAGAAGGGACATCTTCTCACCTCGGGAGTTTCCTCGTGGCTGTTTGAAAAGACCTCCTGATCGTTCTTTGCCGAACCGAGGCGTGCGCCGCAATTGGTGCAGAATTCTACGTCGGAGTCGATCTTTGAGCCACATTCGGTGCAGAAGCGAGCTTCTTTTTCCGGTTCGTCTGCGGGAGCTTCCTTGCCGACGGGCGTGCCGCATTCGGTGCAGAACATTACGCCCTCGCGCAGAATATTGCCGCACTTGGAGCATTTTCTCGGCTCTGCGGGAGCTTCCGCCTTCGGCTCCTCAACTACGGGTTCCTCGACTACGGGCTCCTCAACTACGGGCTCTTCAACAACAGGCTCCTCAACAACAGGCTCCTCAACAACAGGTTCCTCGACAACAGGTTCTTCAACAACGGGTTCCTCAACAACGGGCTCCGCACCCTTTACGCGTGTGCCGCAGAAGTTGCAGAACATTGAGCGGATGTCGATTTCCTCGCCGCACTTGGGGCATTGCATGAGTCCTGCCTCGGCAAGAACCTGTCTTTTATGCTCGGCTATTCTGCCCTCACACTCCTTGATGGATGCGATGATGTCGGCATATTCCTCGTTTTTCTCGTCGCCGTGAAGCTCGTAAAAACGCTCGCCCAGCTTTGTATAAAAGCCGTTTATTTCTTCTTTTACGCCGTTGATAAGGTTTTCATCATAAGTTACCATAATATCAGCTCCTAAAAATAATTTTATATATAGTTTAACAGATATATTATATAATAAAGCGTCCGTAATGTCAAGCGCAGATATAGCGCCGGTGGTGCCGGCGGGCACTTTTTCCGCCTGCGCCGGTGGGCGCTTTTTCCGCCTGCGCCGGTGGGCGCTTTTTTATTGTTATAATGTCTATTATATTAAAAAAACACAGCGCCGAAATGACGCTGT
Organism: uncultured Ruminococcus sp.; assembly: GCA_902798365.1. Taxonomy (GTDB): domain Bacteria; phylum Bacillota; class Clostridia; order Oscillospirales; family Acutalibacteraceae; genus Ruminococcoides. The sequence continues at coordinate 73,005 of CADBWP010000020.1, read as the reverse complement.
GCGAAAAATTACAATACTTTTGACAAAAAGTCCTTTAGTCTGGGGCTTTTGGGATAGCCGAAAAACTCGTCGGGCTTGCCCTGCTCCATTATTATTCCGTCGTCAACAAAAACGATGTCGGTGCCCACCTCGCGGGCAAAGCCCATTTCGTGGGTGACCACCACCATTGTCATACCCTCGCGTGCAAGCTGCTTCATTACCTCAAGCACTTCGCCCACCATTTCGGGGTCGAGCGCCGAGGTTGGTTCGTCAAACAGCATGACATCGGGGTTCATTGCCAGTGCGCGCACTATTGCCACGCGCTGCTTTTGACCGCCCGAAAGCTGAGAGGGATATGCGTCCGCCTTTTCGGCAAGACCTATGCGCTCCAAAAGCGCCATCGCGTTTTTTTCCGCCTCCGCCTTGCTTTGCTTAAGCAGGCGTGTGGGTCCCAGGGTCAGGTTTTTGAGAACGGTCATGTGCGGAAACAGGTTGAACTGCTGAAACACCATGCCCATCTTCTGGCGGTGCAGATTGATGTTGACCGAGGGGTCGGTTATGTCGGTGCCCTCAAACAGTATGGTGCCCGAGGTCGGCTCCTCAAGCAGGTTGAGGCAGCGCAAAAAGGTGGATTTGCCCGAGCCCGACGCGCCGATAACAACCATAACGTCGCCTTTTTTTATCTCGGCGTTTATGCCCTTGAGCACATCGACGTCATCAAAGGATTTGCGCAGATTTTCAACCTTGATGAGAACGTCTTTATCAGTGGTCACTATTGCGCAGCCTCCTTTCAAGCCGTTTCAGGAAGTAGGATAGTATGAGCACGAGCGCCAGGTAAATGAGCGCGACCGCAATGAGTGGGAAGAACGCCTCGTACGTTCGTGAGCGTATCAGGTTGCCCGCGTAGGTGAGCTCCTGAATACCCACGTACGGAGCGATGGATGTCTCCTTGAGCAGCACGATAAACTCGTTGCCCAACGCGGGAAGTATGTTTTTGAACGCCTGCGGAGCTATGATGTGGTACATGGTGCTTGTGTAGTTGAAGCCGAGCGAACGGCTCGCCTCAAACTGCCCCTTGTCTATCGACATTATGCCCGAGCGGATTATCTCTGCCACATAGGCTCCCGAGTTTATGCCGAAGGACAACGCCGCAACCATCTCTTTATTGCGCGAGTTGGCAAAGATGACAAAGTACATTATCATCAGCTGTATCATGGACGGCGTGCCTCTGATAACGGTTATGTACAGGTTGCAGATGAAGTTGAGTATCTTCAGCACAACGTCGCCTGCGCTGCGGCATTTTTTCTTTTGCAGGCGCATATCGTAGGTAGAGCGCACAGCGGCTATCAAAAAACCGAGCAGCACGCCGATAAGCGCCGCCATAAGGGTTATTCTGAGCGTTGCAAGAAGACCGTCGAGAAAAAACTTCCAGCGCTCTTCCACTATAAAATTCTTTTCAAAGCTTGTCCAAAGGTCGTTGAAAAACTTGTCTATCCCCGTTTTTTCGACGACCTCGGAGGCGGTTGACGTTGCGGACGCCACAACCGGCAGCGTAAAATGCATAGCCATTCCTCACAAACAAAAAGGGCAGGCAACACTACCTGCCCCTTGGGTGTTATCAGTCTTCTTTGATATACTTTTTGATGATGCTGTCAATGGTGCCGTCTTCCTTGAGCTCCTTGAGCGCACCGTTGATCTTCTCGGTCAGGTCGCTGCCCTTGGCAACGCAGATAGCGTACTCCTCGTTCTCGAAGGGCTCCTCAAGAATGGCAAGACCCTCGTTCTGAGCAACAAAAGCCTTTGCGGGCTGATTGTCGATAACAACTGCATCTACCTTGCCCTGTGAAAGAGCCAGAACAGCGTCGGCACCCTTGTTGAAGCGCTCGATCTTTGCGCCGTCAGCCTCAAAGTCGGACACATAGATGTCGCCTGTGGTGCCCATCTGAACACCGATGGTTGCGGTCTTAAGGTCGTCTGCGCCCTTAACCTTATCCTCGCCTTCCTTGACGATGATAACCTGGATGGCGTTGGTGTAGGTATCGGTAAAGTCGATAGCCTGCTTTCTCTCCTCGGTAACGGTCATGCCTGCCATACCGAAGTCAGCCTTGCCGGACTGAACAGCCGTGATGATGGAATCGAAGTCCATGTCGTCGATAACGAGCTTGTAGCCGAGCTTTTGGCAAATAGCGTCTGCGATCTCGGCGTCGATGCCCACGATCTTGTCGCCCTCATAATACTCATAGGGCTCAAAGAAGGCGTTGGTAGCCATGTGAAGCTCGCCGTTAGCGGCTGTGTCGTCAGCCTTGCTCTCGGTCGTGCTGTCTGTAGCGGAGGACTTGTCTGTGTCGCTGCCGCCGCAGCCCGCGAATGCGATGGCTGTTGTGCAGAGCACGGCGATTGCCAGAACTGCCGCAAGGATTTTTTTCATGTTTTTCATTAGTGTTACATCTCCTTCAATTAAATCATAACTAATATAGCAGAACATGCATAAAAAATCAAGCATTTTTGAGGGTTTATGTAAATTTTTTCATTTTTCACCGATACGGGAGGAGGTTTTTTCGTGAGGGATCAAAACATTTTTAAAATTACCCCTTGATTTTTCCGTTTTTATTTGCTATAATAGTCTGCGGTAAACGGAGAGATGTCCGAGCTGGCCGAAGGAGCATGATTGGAAATCATGTGTACGGTAATCACCGTACCAGGGGTTCGAATCCCCTTCTCTCCGCCAAAGAAAGAGCGCCCTGTGGCGCTTTTTTGTTTTATGATAAACCCAAAAGAGAACAGAGGGGATTCGAAGGCGACCGTGCCCGCCGCAGGCGGGTAAAAACGTTCCGGGGGAACGTTTTTAGGGAGAGAGTTATTCATGCTTTAGCTATGCACACGCCGCATCAAACGAGCAGATAGCTTTATAATAAATAGGACGTACCTTCTCTCCGCCAAAGAAAGAGCGCCCTGTGGCGCTTTTTTGTTTTATAATCCGCTATCCTCTATTATCTGATTCTCTAAATTCCCCCTTGACAATTCGCTCAAAAGCATGTACAATAGATAACCGTGAGATATGGAGACGTATCGAAGTGGTCATAACGGGACTGACTCGAAATCAGTTGTACCTCACGGTACCGTGGGTTCGAATCCCACCGTCTCCGCCAAATATTTAACGGCAACGGATAATTGCTTCCGTTGCCGTTTTTGTCGCATTTATTTATTATTCTTGCCTGCGATGGTGATGATAAGGTCGAGCACCTTAAGATAGAGCCAGATTACGGTGAAGGAAAGTCCGAACGCCGCCTGCCACTCGTACTTTTTGGGAAGTCTGTCCTTTACCACGTGGTCGATGGTGTCGAAGTCGCAGATAAGGAACAGCGCAGCTATTATTATGAAGATGACGCCGAAAACGATCGACAGGGCAAAGTTTTGCTGCATCGCCTGAACCATGGGTCTGGTGAAGGGGATGAAATAGCCCACAAAGGTGAGCACCGAAGCCGAAATGACCGTGATAAACAGGGTGAGGATGACCATTTTGAACTTCTTTGTTACGCGTATGGCGCCCGTGGCATACAGTATCGCCATTATCGTAATGATGAGCATGGTGATGAGCAGAGCCAGCGCGCCGAGGTACTGCATGTCATAAGCGCCGAGCACCTTGAACACAAGGAACGAGATGAAATAGCCCTGGGTGATGCAGTAAAGCGCACCCGTTACGGGTGTGGTGGGGCGTGCAAAGAACGCTAAAAGCTGGAACACTATTGCGGCGATGACCGAACCTGCAAGCACGAACACCTCGGTTTGGTAAAGCTGTACCTCAAAGCCCTTGTAGTCGATATTGAAGGTCTCTCCCGACGCAAGGTACTGCGCCGCGGCAAGCTGGATAACGATTCCTGCAATGGTGAACAGCAGGAAATAAATCGTCTTTCCGGCTATTCCGCCGTAGCTTGCGGCGTTGTCCGCCGAAACCTCATGCACCTTGTCGAGCCTGCGCATAACGGGGTTTGACGACAAAAAGGTGCTTTTTGTTTTTGTCTGATTTGTCTGATTTGGTTGGTTTATTCTGCTCATATTATTCCTCTTTTCGTTTTTTGAATATTTTTACCGCCGCAAACGCTATTCCCGCAATGCCCGTCGCGAGCAGCACGCTGCGCGCCACAGCCTTTCTTACAAAGGGCACGTTGTAGTCTAGCGTTGCATAGGACGGGTTTATCATATGCCTGAGCAGCGGAGACAGCAGCTCGCGGCGCCTGCCCAGCACGTCGTACTCCATGTGAGGCTCGCGCGAGATAAGCATTGTGCCGCGCTTGTCGGCGGTGTATTCCTCCCAGATGATGTCGCCTGCAGAGGGGTCGCCCGTGCGTGCAAAGTTTGTCCACATCTGCATCACGGTGTCGGACAGCGCCTCGTCGGCTATTTCGCCAGTATATATGGTTTCTTCAAGATTGCCGAAAACATAGGCGAGCTCTACGGCGTGGCACGCCTTGCGAAGCGGAAGCTTTGAGGGCACCGTCCAGTAATACATATATGCCCTGCCGCCGTTTTTGCGGTGGAGCTCCGCCTGCTCGATGGCGGGCAGGCGGAACATCATCTCGTCATAAAACCGCGCCATCTTCCACATGCTGTGCCCCTTCACGCTGTCCATAAACAGCTTTACGCGCTTTTTGTCAGCGGGCGGAAGAAGCTTCATGTCGTTTTCAAACTTGACGGGAATGCTGAAGCGGAAGGGTATCAGCCCGCCTATCTCGCCTATCCAATAGTTCATTTCCTCGGAATTTGTGCCGATGAGGATATCCACGTCGGCGGTGTCGCCGTTTTCATAGGGCGCATACGGGTCGAGCGGTATCAGCCTGCCGTCGCGCTGCGGAAAGTTGTTGTACTCGTTGAGCTTTTCGTTTATGACGAGCAGCTCCTTCTCGCTGAGGGCAAGCAGCTCCTCCGTTGATATTGCGCCGCTCTCGCGCCTGAGACGAATCGAAAACTCGCGGCACTCCTCCTTTGAGAAGGTGAGCGCAACCGATCCGCTTTCTGCGATTACACGGCGGAACAAGCCCTTTGCCTGCGGGATTATCGGCAGCAGCGAAACGCTTCCGCCGCCTGCGGATTCTCCGAATACGGTCACGTTTTGCGGATCGCCGCCGAACGCGCCGATGTTTTTGCGGATCCAGCGCAGCGCCTCGATCTGATCGAGCAAACCGAGGTTGGGCGCGTCGGGATAGTCCTCGCCGCCCTTGAAGGAAGACAGATCGACAAAGCCCATTATTCCCACGCGGTAGCCCACGGTGACAAGGATTATGTCCGACTGCCTGCCGACAAGGCTGCGGCCGTTGTACAACGGGTCGGCGGTGCCGCCCCAGCCGTAGGAGCCGCCGTGGAAGAACACCATGACAGGCTTGCCCGGCTTTTCGTCGGAAAGGCTTTTCCATACGTTGAGATAAAGGCAGTCCTCGCCGCGCGGATAAAACGACGCCTGCTCGCTGGGCCATTCGGTTTGCAGCGGCGATTTGCCGTTGTAGTACGCCTCATAGACCGTGTCGCCGTCGTCTGCGGGCATGGGAGCCTTCCACCTGAGCGTGCCCACGGGGGGCTTTGCAAAGGGGATACCGCGAAATGCGACCGTGTCACCGTCGCGTGCGCCCACAAAAACGCCGTTGGTGCATTTTGCGGAGAGCTCCGCCTCGTATTCGCCTGTTATGATTTGGTTTTGACCGTAGCTGTCACGGATCCTGTCAACTGATTCCCTTGTCATTTCTTTCTCCTGAATACGCCCTTGACGGTATCAAAGAAGCTTTTGTGGCTGCTGCACTTTTTGCGCAGCTCGCCAACGGTGACGTCGGTCTGTGAGTTGTGGGTGGCAAGACCCTGCGCTACCCTTACAAATATGTCCTTAAAGCGCTCCATGCTTTCGTCGTTGTAAATACTTGCGGTGTAGTCTATCATAAGCACAAGACCCTCGGCGCCGTCGAGTATCTCCATATCGAGAACGGTCTGTGAGGCAGCCTGGTTTTGGCGGATGTCTATGGTTTCGACGTCCATGCCCTCAAAGCCGCCCATGTCGCGGATGTCGCGCTGATAAAGCAGGTACGCCGCCTCGGAGCCGCCGGCCTGGTTGTGAACGTCAACATAGGGATAGCAGCTGTGCTCTATGCCCTTTTGCACCTGACCGTGCACCTCGGCGAACAGCTCGCGCAGGGTAAGGTCGTCGCGCAGGCGCAGACCCACGGGAAGGTCGCGGAACAAAAGTCCCACGGAATTCATTGCCAAAACATCCTCGCGGCCGTTGTATATCCACGAAAGCTTTATGTCGTTTTTCTTGTTGTATATTGAGATCGCAAGTGCGGCAACAGAGATGAAGAACTCGTTGCGGCTTATGCGGTAGTGGCGTTCCACCGCCTTCATCTGGGGCTGCTCTATGCCTATGGGCGCAAACAGCTCGCCCATGTCGTTTTCGCGCGACTCGTGATCCGCATTGGGGTAGCTTGACCACTCAACGCCATCGAACAGCTCCTCAAAATAGCGTCTGCTTTCCTCGTAAAAGTCTGTTTTTGCCTCGTCCTCGCGGTTTTGCAGGATGAGGTAATACAGGTCGGGGTCGGGCTGCATACCCATATACGCCTTGCCCACGTTCTGCATGAACACCTTGAGAGAGGTGCCGTCAAACAGGGTGTGGTGAACGTCAAAGAAGATGTAGCCGTTTTTCTCGGTCTCGAAAACGCGGCAGCGGTGCAGGCAGCCGCCTATAATCTTAAAGGGCTGCACAAGCGTGTCCTTAAGGTTGCCAAACTCGAACTCGCTTATTTTTTCAACGTGTATATCCTGAAGCACGTCGGGGGTGTAGCGTTGAACTATCTCGCCGTCGGCGTTGAAGCAGAAGGTGGTGAGCAGCGCGGAGTGGTTGCGGATGACCGTGTGCATTGCATCGGCCATTTTTTCCATGTCGAACATGTCCTTATCCACCTTCATCATGGTGAACAGGTTGTACATGGTGGATTTGGGCGTATAAAGCTGGTAGTCAACCATATAAAGCTGCTCGGCGGTGAGCGGATGATCGGCTTTCATTGCGCGCGCGTTCTTGACCTCGGGCGATTCGCCGTCGTCGTTCGCGTGGTTTTCCTCATAAAGCGCAGCTATCTTCTTAGGCGTTCTGCCGCGGAAGATCTCGCTTGCGTTAAGCCCGGGCAGTCCGCTTTCGGTGATGACCTTGATGGAGCCGAGAGAGTCGCCGCCCAGCTCGTAAAAGTCGTCGTTTATGCCGAATCTTTCCAGCTTGAGCACCTTTGCCATGGCGTCGCAAAGCTGCTGCTGCGTCTCGTTTTCGGGCGCGGCATAGTCGGTTTGAAAGTCGGAGGCGTCGGGCTTGGGCAGAGCTCTTCTGTCCATTTTGCCGTTCGACTTAAGCGGCACCTTGTCTATTTTGATGTAATAAGCGGGGATCATGTAGTACGGAAGGCGCTTTGAAAGCTCCTCGCGCATTTTGTCACGATCCACCTCAACATCGGCGGTGTAGTAGGCGCAGAGGTAGCTTTTGCCGTTTTCCTCAAAGCCGCGCGCCGCCGCCCAGTCAATGCCGAGCACCTGCTTTACCGAGGCTTCTATCTCGGCGGGCTCTATGCGGTTTCCGTTTATCTTTATCATGTCGCCCGAGCGTCCGAGCAGCAGATAGTTGCCGTTTTCGTCAACGCGAGCAAGGTCGCCCGTGTGATAAACGCCGTCTTTGAACGCCGCCGCGGTCTCCTCGGGAAGATTGATATAGCCGCGCACATAGGGGTTGTCAAAGCACAGCTCGCCTATCTCGCCGTCGCCTGCCTCTTCCCCGTCCTCGGTAAGAAGCGTTATGGGGCAGTCGATCTCGGGCTTGCCTATGGGGCAGGTCTCGTAAGCCCTGTCGATTTTGAACACGCCCACGGCAAAGCCGCTTTCGGACGCGGCGTAGATATTTATAAGGTCAAGGCTTTTGTTGTAGATATTGTTGGCGGGCTCGCTGCCCACAAACAGCATGCGCAGGAACGGACCCGTTTTGTTGCCGAGCATACGAACATAGGACGGCGTTAAAAACGTGATGGAAATGCGCTTTTCAAAGAAGAATTTTTTGAGAGCGGCGGGGTTTTTGATGGTGGCGTAGCTTACCACAAAGGTTTTGCCGCCGCAAATGCTGAGCGCCTTTAGTATGACGATGACCGACGCCACAAAGTTCATCGGAGCAAGCAGGGCGAGCCTGTCCTTGCCGTTGAATGGGTTTTGACCGTCAACGCTGACCGAGTCGATGGCGCGCTTGAGGTTGCCGTACTCGTGCAGCACGCCCTTGGGGTTGCCCGTGGTGCCCGAGGTATAAATTGCGTATGCAGCGTCGTGATCGTCCGCCACGGCATATCCGCTTTTGGGCGCCGTGTTGAGCACCTCGTCCCAGGCCTGCGCGTTAAGCTCGGTTTTGCAGCCGCAGTCGTGTCTGATAAAATCTATGCGCTCGGGGGCGTAGGTATCCTCTACCAGCGCCCAGGCGGCTCCGCACTTCCACACGCCCACCATGGCTATTATCGGCATAATGCCGCGCGGCAGGTTTATGAGCACAAAGTCCTCCTTGCCCACGCCCTTCTGGGAAAGATAGGCATATACGCGGCCGCTCAGGTCGTCAAGCTGCGCATAGGTTATGCCCTTGGAGTGCGCCTCGTCAAACAGAATCGCAGAGTTGGGGCTTTGCTTTGTGTAGCTTTCAAGCAATTGAAGTATGTTCATTGTCATTCGCCCGTTTCGTAGTTAAGGATCTCGTCAAAGCCGGTGACTTCAAAAACGTCGCTCACTACCTCGCCCACGTTGATGAGCTTCATTTCGCCGCCCGACATCATTTTTTTGTGAAGCGACAGAAGCACGCGCAGTCCTGCCGATGAGACGTAGTTTACCTCTTTAAAATCGAGAACAAGGCTGGTTACGCCGTCGAGATTCTCGTTTACAAATTTGTCAACCTCGGGAGACGTTGCTGTGTCTATGCGTCCCGAAATCGCTACTGTGAGCTTGCTTCCATCTTTTTTCTTTTTGATGTTCATAGTGATTCTCTCCTTATATTGTTATGTTTATGTTATTCAAATCGAGTGTGCTCAGGTATTTTACGTCCTTAGCCATACCGCACACCATACGGATGCCTATGTTCTTTGTAGGATCCTCCGTATCGTGCAGCTTTATCCACTCGGTAGGGTCAAATTTATTGCAGTCGTCGCGCATACGCAGCGTCCAGCCGTCGTCGCGCTTCATAACGCGCACATCTATGCTGTGCTTTTTGCCGTCGGCAAAGCCAAACTGAATGATGTTGTTGCTCAGCTCCTCAACAAACAGGGCGAGCATCATGCTCTGCTTTTTGTCTGCGCCCTTGGCGGTGCAGAACTCCTCCACGGCCGCGCTGGCGGCAACAACGTCCTGTGAGGCTGTTACGGAAAAATCCATAACGTCTTCCTCGGGCACGCCGAACGGCTCCTTAAGGAACAGAAAGTCCTTTGCCGCAAAGGGAATGCCGCGTTTTTTTATGCCTGCCATTATGAATATGAGTATCAGGCTGAGCGTTTCGCCTATGATGAACGCCCACCACACGGCGTCGGCGTCAAGGACTCCGAACAGAGCCAGCGCGGGCAGAACAACAAACGGGAAGTTGACGAGGAAGCAGACGGTGTTGGACAGAGCCATGCGGCGCATGCCCTGGGTGTAGTTGATAAACGCCACGTTGAAGCCGTAAAACAATATGCTCAGAGCGTAAATGCGCAGACCGCGCGAGGCAAGCTCCACCATCTGAGCGCCGTCGGAGCCTCCGAAGGCTCCCGCGATAAGGTCGGCAAAAATCAAAAGCACCGCGGTGAGTATGCCGCCCACCAAAAGGCTCATCTTTACCGTGACCTTGATAAGCGCCTCGGCGGCGGTTCTGTCCTGCTCGCCCAGTATCATGCCGGCTATCATGGCGGTGGTCATGGCAACGCCCAGCATGGTGGAGGACGTAAAGTTGAACACCGTGTTGACAACGCCCAGCGCCGCCACGGCGGTGCTTGAAAGCACGGTGGCAACCATTATCTGGTTGAGCACGGCGTTGCGCAGCATTGACGAAGCGGAGCCAACCGCAGAGGAAGAGCCCGTGAGGATGATGTCGCCAAGGTCCTTTAGGCGCAGATCCTTTAATGAAAACTTGAATATGATATCCTTTTTGGTAAAGTGGAGCAGCATGATGACCAGCGCCGCGAGATAGCTCATTGAGGTGGTGAGTCCCATGCCCAACATTCCGCCGTGGATAACAAGCGCGTTTACAAGGTCTCCGGCAATGTCGAGCACCGTCATGACCACAACGGCAACTATGACGCGGTTTGCGTCGCCGTCAAGGCGCATGAGCGAGTTGAACTCAAACAAAAACAGCACGCACGGGAACGAGAACACCACGCCCAAAAGGTAGTCGGAGGTGAGCCCAAGCAGATGCGCGGATTTGCCGTGGGCTCCGAGCATTACCGCGATGTTATCTCTGAAAATGAGCACCGCCGCCATAAGCAGCGCCGAAACGATGACCGTAACGACCATGCACATTGAAAACGCGCGGCGCGCCTTGCCCGCGTTGCCTGCGCCAAGGTGCTGGGCGCATATGACCTGCGCACCCGTTGCAAGTATGCCGCTGAACGCCGTGGCAAGGTTTATTATGGGGGTGACAAGCCCGTAAGCCGCCATGCTGTCGGAGCCGAGGAACCTGCCGATAACTATGCCGTCGATAACTATACCCACCATGGTGGCGACCGCGGCTGCTATTATGCTTATTACCGATTTGCGGAACAAGCGGCTTATTATCTGTCCGTTGTTTTTCATTTTGCCTTGCCTTTCTGTTGCAGATCCTTTTTTACGGTGAGGATGTTTTTGCCGTCTTTGTATTCATATTCGACCGAGCTCATGGTTTTCTTCACAAGGAAGATACCCAGTCCGCCCTCTTTTCTTTCGCTTGCCGGGGCGTGAACGTCCGGCTCCGCCTGATTGAGCGGATCAAACTGCCTTCCGTTGTCGATAAACCTTATGACTGCCGTTGTACCGCCCTTTTCCGTGCCGAACTGCACGGTGGCGTCGCCTGTGCCGGGTGCGTAGGCGTATTTTGCTATATTGCCGAACAGCTCGTCTATGACTATGGCGATCTGCATCTGCACCTTGGGCGGACAGCCGAGCTCTTCAAGCTGTCCGTTAACAAAATCGGTCACATCATCTATATTATCCACCGTGGCAGGAACGGTGAGCTCCTTATAAGCCCTGCCCCTGTAGTGAACACAGAGCATCGTCAAATCGTCAAACTGCGACCTGTCGCAAACGAACGCGCCTACGTCGGCGCTTACGGCGTCAAGCAGTCCGTGAGGGTCGGCGTTTTTGTTTTTGTTAAGAACGTAGATCAGCCTGTCGCAGCCGTACTGCTCCTCCTGCTCGTTTTCGGCCTCGGGAACGCCGTCGGTATAAACAAAAAGCTTTGAATCCGGCTCGAGCGTGATCGAAGACTCCTTGTATTTTATTCCCTTCATTCCGCCCACAACAAAGCTGTGCTTTGACTTTTTCAGCTCAAAGCCGCCGCCCGGGATCTTTATTACCGGGTACTCGTGACCCGCGTTGGCGGTTACAAGTGTGCCGTCGTCAAGGCTTAAAATGCCGAGCCACACGGTAACGAACATTTCGCCGTGGTTGCTCTCGCAGATCTGGTTGTTGACCGCCGCGAGCGCCTCGCCGGGGCTTTTGCCGGTCATAACGGTGTTTTTTATAAGAATCTTTGAAGCCATCATAAACAGCGCGGCAGGGATGCCCTTGCCCGAAACGTCGGCGATGACAAGCGCAAGACGGTTGTCGTCAACCATGAAAAAGTCGTAAAAGTCGCCGCCCACCTCGCGCGCCGGGGTCATTGAGGCGTACAGATCAAACTCGGTGCGCTCGGGCAAGAACGGAAAGGCGCCCGGCAGCATATCTGCCTGAATCCTTGTTGCCACACCGAGCTCCATTTCGGTGGAGGCGAGCACCTTTTCGCGCTCGGCAAACAGCACACCGTAAATGAGCACTATCGAAACCGTCATGGCGGCGTACTGGGTGGAAAGCCCGAATATGTTTGCGGTGAGTATCTGGTTGAGCATGGGTATGGCGATGAACGACACCGCAACAAAGCGGTCTTTTTTGGACGCCTTTGAGCAAATTATCGAGATTATTACCACCGTGAGCGTAATGCTGAGATAAACCTGGCTTACGTCCCATTGGGCGGCGCGTCGGTAAAAGCCGTCGGCACCTATCTCGAAAAACAGCGGGTAAAAGAAGTTGATAAGACACAGGATAAGCGACGGATAGAGCATTACCGTGACAAACATGTCGGCGATCCTCATCGGTCTGTCGTTCAGCCTGAGCGCCCTGCGGATGTATTCCCAAAACAGATAAATAAGCACCGAGCCCATCATAAAGAACAGCACGTTTGCCACAAGGTTGATTTGCGCAAGCCCGGGTATTCCCTGAACCAGCCAGCACACCTCGTCAGTAAACAGCGCAAGGGCGTTGGTGATTAGCAGGGTGACAAACACGCGCGTATCGTCGTTTTGTGACTTGGGGTTGAGCGTGGCGCTGAAGCAGAGCATGGCGCACACCGCCATGCAGAAAATGTCGGCGCTGACGGAGAATATCCACTCGGGCTCCATGGTGTCAAAGCCCCTTATGCAAAGCAGCACGACCGACAAAACGGTAAAAAGGCACGACATGCCGAAGCAGGCGGGAACCACCCACGTCTGCCTTGTTGCCCGGTCTTTTTTTACGCTGATTTTCTTTAATAACTCACTCATTGCTTTCCCCGTTGACCGCTTCAATCATTTTAACGGACTGTTTCAGGTACAGAATATACAAAACATACTGAATCAGGCTGATTATAAGATCGACCGTGCCGAACAGCACCGAGATGATCCTCGCCTGGGAGGACAGCTCAAATATCCTTATGACAAGAGCGTCCATTGCCGATATGATATATGTTGCGATCATTATTTTTAACAAGCGGTCTCCCCTGTCAACCATGTCCGTGCGATCGCAGCCTGCCGAAATGTTTACTATGCCGGACAGAGAGAAAATGATTATGAACATTTCCACTATCGTGCCTGCGGACGAAAAAATCGTGGATAGGGTGCCGTTGGGTATCTTAAAAACAGAGCCGAAAACAGTCAGCGCACCCAGAGCTATGGTGCAGCCGACCGCCTTTTTGAACTCGGGCTCATCCTTTGCGGCGCGGGTGTAGCCTAAAAAGCACAGAACAGCCGAAGTGAGCGTGGCGATGACCGACACAAAACCGAAGGATAATATGCCGAGCGTGCCCAGAATAGGCAGGTTTATATCCTCGGTCTCAATGCTCGTGTTCATAATGATGCTGATCAAAAGCGCCGTGCCGCTTAACAGCACCGCCGCGATCACCATAAAAAACTGCCCGGCAAGTATTTTTTTGATGCCGTTTTTCGTGTTTATATATCTCATTCGTATTCCTCAACGTACTAATCGCCTATTTTACATTATACCAAGCTATTATATCACAGAGATACTTATTTTTCAAGCATAAAAAAGCGCCTGAGAAGCGGATTTGAGAGCAAAATACAAAAAATTCCCGACGGTGATGACTTTTGCCGAAAAATGATGTATAATAGCATTGTAAAATGATGATCCGCACCTGCGACGGCTGTTAAGGAGAACGATATGAAAAAGCGACTTTCTGTTTTTTGGGCTACCATACTTATTATTCTGCCGCTTGTTATTTTAGCTGATGTTTTTGTGCTGTTTGCCGCATACAAACACATCTCCGAGAACACCTACGAGCATTATATATACGACCTGCAAAACGTATCCATGCTTGCAGACAAAACACTCGGCGACCGCAGCCTTCACGATAAGGAAAACGCCGAGGTCGAAAGCACGGTATATAAGACCCTGTGCGAATACCTTGATGTTACTTATATCTACTCGCTTGAGGTAGATACGGAGCAGAACACCGTTAAATACCTTGCCATAGGCACGGGAAAGGACGCCTCGCAGAAGTTCATCTCGGAAAGACCGATCGGGTATGTTGTGCAGAACGCCGTTGACGAGCATATACTTGCCGCGCTGAACGGCGACAACGTTAATGCCGTTGACCATATTTCAAACCGCTTTGACGACACGATCATATTGTATTTAAAAAGATCATCCGAGAAGTACCCCAATGAAATAATAGCCGCCGAGGTGTCTGTATCAGACGTAATGAGTGATATGTCCCGCGACTTTAACTATACCGCGCTGCTCACCGTTTTCTTCTCGGCGTTGGTGGTAATGATTTTTGCCGTGATAATACGCCGCCTGGTATCGCACCCCGCCCAGACCGTAAGCCAAAAAATGAGCAGCTTTGTTCACGAGCGCAAAAGCGGCTTTAAGCCTCTGAAAATAACCGGAAGCAGAGAATTTGCCGATATTGCAGGCTCCTTCAACCTTATGGCGGAGGAGATCGACCGCTATTTAAGCGAGCTCAACGAGCTGAACCGTCAGAACGCAGAGCTTAGCATTGCACGCGATATTCAGATGGGGCTGCTGGAGCCAACGGGATTTGAAAATGAGACAGCCTCGGTCAAGGCATATATGCTGCCGGCAAAGCTTGTAGGCGGCGACCTGTACGACTGGCAGGTGTTGTCCGACGGAAAAATATGCGTCATTATTGCCGACGTTTCGGGCAAGGGAATATCGGCGGCGCTGTTTATGTCGCGCGCGGTCACCCTGCTGCACCAATATGCCGAGTCGGGCATGAGCCCCGGAAAAATACTGTATGAATACAACAACCACCTTGCCGCGCACAACCCCAACATGCTGTTTATCACTACCTTTGTGGCGATCTATGACCCCGTGACCGGAATGCTCAGATATTCAAACGCAGGCCACAACTATCCGTATATAGTGTCGGACAGGCTGACCGTGCTGAACGGAAAACAGGGCATGGCGGCAGGCATATTTGAAAACCAAAGCTATCCCGAGCATGTGGCGGCGTTAAAGCCCGGAGACCTGCTGTTTCTTTATACAGACGGCGTGACCGAGGCAAAAAGCGTTAACAACCGTCTTTTCGGCGAGGAGGCGCTTGAGGCTGTGCTGAACGGACTGACAGGTCAGACAAACGCGGACGCCGTGAGCGCCGTGCTGAGCAGCCTTGAGGAGCACGCAAAGGGAGCCGAGCAGTCCGACGATATAACCATGCTTACGCTGAGGATACCCGAAATGCGGCGGGTGGAGCTGCGCCTTGAGGCAAAGCCCGAAAGGCTTGCGGAGCTTTCGGAGGCGATCGTGCGGCTTGACCTGCCAAAAAACACCGAAGCGTATCTGAGGCTTATTGCAGAGGAAATGTTTGTCAACATCTGCTCCTACGCCTACCCCGGCGGCAGCGGTACCGCAGATGTCACCATAGAATACAACGCGCGGAAGGTGACCCTTACCTTTGCCGACAGCGGCGTGCCGTTTGACCCTACAAGCGACGTGATCAAAATAGAGGACTATGACATAGACAACGCGGTGGGCGGTCTGGGACGCTACCTCACCTTCTCTCTTGCGGATGATTATTCGTACGAAAGACGGGACGGCAAAAATATCCTGAGAATAACCAAAGCATATGAGGACGATAAATCCTAAGTAACAACACAACGACAGCATAAAACGCACAGAGGAGCTCCCCTGTGCGTTTTTGTATTAAGGCAATTCGAGGTAAGGCTGACGCCTTGCCGAGATTTTTTGGGCAAGCTGACGGAATAATATTCAAGCAAGCCGTGCGCCTTGATTTGTGCGGTGTTGCCTTAATGTATTACTACCTCATCAGGTTGTCTTCGCTGAAGAACATAAAGCCCTTAAGCGCGTTTATGAAGTGGCTGACGTACTTTTCGTTGCTGGCGTTCCAGAAGAAGCCCATCCTCGCCAGAATCTGCGTGGTGTAGTGGGAATCGAACGGCAGAGCGGTCACCTTTTTGCCGTGGGCGGTGTTCATATACGCCGTCATGCTTGACAGGATAGCCGCCTTGTCGGGATCCTTCTGAGCCTCGTGAAGCGCGCTTGTAAACTCGTCGTACTCTACCATGCGTATGTTCATTCCGCACTTGTTCATCTCGCGGATGATGTCGCCCAGCGGCAGGGTGTGGTTGTTGACCGCATTGAACACGCGACATTCTCCGGGTGTGCGCGACAGCTTTAGAAAGGCGCGGCAGGAGGTGTCGATGGGACCCATACACACCGGGTTTTCAAGCATTGCATACGGGAAGCAGCCGAGTATGCCGTAGGAGCGGAGCCTTCCCATAAAGTTGTTTGTGAGGAAGTTTATCTGAAACTCTCCGTCTGATTCTCTTGCAGCGAGGGTGCCCACGCGGATTATCTTGGCGTCGAGTCCGTCCTCTGCCGCCGCCTCAAGCACCTTTCTCTCGCCCATCAGCTTTGAGGAGGTGTATTTGTTGTCGAGCGTCTGACCGTAGTAGAGGGTCTGCTCGTCGAGCGCCGGCTTGGCAAGCGCCGAAACGTCGCCCGTTGTGCCCGCCACCGAAACGGTGGAGAAGTGGATAAGCCTTGCGCCCAGCTTTTTGCAAAGCGTGATGCAGTTGACCGCTCCGCCCACGTTAATGTCCTCGATGTCGGTGCCGCTTGAAAAATGCTTTACGTTTGCCGCGCAGTTGAACACGGTGTCTATGGGCAGGCCTTCAAACTGCTCAAAGCAGCCGTAATCGGTCACGTCGCCGTTCATCACCTCGACACGCGAGTCCATATCCTCGGTAAAGCGCGTGCCAAAGTAATAGAACATCATATTTTTGAGTCTTTCCTTTGCGGTCTTGTAGCGTCCCTTGCGGATCATGCAGTACGCCGTTCCGCTTTCCTCGGTAAGATACTGGGCAAGCAGGTGAGCGCCCATATAGCCTGTTGCGCCGGTCAGCATGATATTTCCGAGGGGACGCTGCTCTCCCGAGCGGAACGACTCTACCGTGTTTTGGGCGAGCAAAGCGTTTATTTTGGTGTAATCGTAGTCATCAAAGTCAAACAGCTTGCCCGTTTCCTCGATCTCGGCGCCCTTGCCCAGCAGCTCTGCCAGAGCGCGAGGCGTTGAGCATTTGAAAACGTCGCCGTAGGTTATCTGATAGCCCTTTTCGGACGCCGCAAGCACGACGGATGTTACTATGAGCGACGTTCCGCCGATCTCGAAGAAATTGTCGGTGGCTCCAACCTTGTCGAGCTTAAGGGTGTCCTTGAACGCCTCGCAGAAAAATTCCTCTGCCTCGTTTGCCGGAGCGACGTATTCTCCCAGCGAAACGGGTACGGGCTCGGGCAGCGCCTTGACGTCGGTCTTGCCGTTGGCGGTCATCGGCATTTCGTTCATTTGCAGATATGCCGTGGGCACCATGTAGTGCGTAAGGCTCTTTTTCAGCTCGGCGCGCAGCTCTTCGATGTCTATATCCGTGTCGGCTGTGAAGTACGCGCACAGGTTGTCCTGGTTGTTGATCTTGCGAATCACGACAGCCGCCTTTTTTATGTGCGGCTGAGCCTCTATAAGACCCTCGATCTCGCCAAGCTCTATTCTGAGTCCGCGCAGCTTTACCTGGTTGTCGAGCCTGCCGAAGATAACCACGTTGCCGCTGCTGTCCCACTTGGCATAGTCGCCCGAGCGGTACATTCTTTCGCCGCCGAAGCTGACAAACTTTTCGGCGGTCATTTCGTCGAGGTTTTTATAGCCCACGGCAACGCCCGTTCCGCCGATGTACAGCTCGCCCACAACGCCGTAGGGCGCGATGTCGCCGAACTTATCGACGATGTATTCCTTACAGTTGAGCAGCGGTCTGCCTACCGAGATGTACCGGGCGTCGTTTATGAGAGCGGCGTTGCAGGACACCGTGATCTCGGTGGGGCCGTAGGTGTTGATTATTTTTGCGTCGGGAGCCGCCTCTTTAATTCTGTCGCGCAAAGAGAGCGGATAACCCTCGCCGCCCGACATGATTACCCTGCACGCGGCAAGCGCATTTTTGAACGGTTCGTGATCCATATACTGCGCAAGCCTTGACGGGGTGGCGTTGATGCAGTCAACCCCGTGCTGCTCCATCAGCCTTGCAAGCTCGCGCGGATCGTTCATCTGGTCGTCGCCTGCAAAGACAAGCGTTTTGCCGTTGCACAGCGTCACCGCGTGCTCCTTGAACGACATGTCAAACGATACCGTGGTTACGGAAAGATAAACGTTGACCTCGTTCTTTACCGCATACACATGCAGGTTTGCAGGATGCGGAGCGAGGTAGTTGCATATACCCCTGTGCGTGAGCATTACGCCCTTGGGCTTACCGGTGGAGCCCGAGGTATAGATCATATAGGCGAGCGATTCGTCGCCGATGACAACACCGGGATCGCTTGTGTCGCCGCCGCTGACGGCATCCGTTATGTCGATCGCCTTTTCGGCGGGATAATCAGCCGTTTTGTCGCCGGTGGTGATGATGTATGAAGCTCCCGAATCCGTTATAATATGGTTTATTCTGTCGGCGGGGTACTGCGGGTCGCAGGGGATAAACGCCGCGCCCGCCTTGCTTACGCCGAACATGCACTTAAAGAAGCAGGCTTTTCTGGGCAGCAGCAGAGCCACGCTGTCGCCCGGCTTTACTCCCCTTGATTTGAGATAATTGGCTACCGCGTTAGCCTGCTCGTTGAGCTCGCGGTAGGTGAGCGTCTCGTCCTCGGCGATAAGCGCGGTTTTGTCCGCGTTTTCCTTTGCCTGACGCTCCAAAAGCTGATGCAGCAGGCAGGGCTCAACCCGGGTTTGAGCCTCGGAGGCAAACGCCTCGAGAGCGTTTTGTTGAGCCTCGGGCAAAGCCATTGCGTCCCTTACAAGCCCCGACGGGTCATGCATGAGGCTGAGCGTGCCGATGATCTGCGCAAGAAAGTTTTCCGCCACCTGCGGCTCAAACAGCCTGTCGGAATACTGTAAAAGAATACGCAGGTCGTTTTCTCCGCGCCGCATGACTATGCCAAAGTCGCGGCTCATTTTTTGCAGGGGAGAATACATTGTTATCTCGAGCCCGCCGCGCTCAAACGCCTCGGGCTTGTGCATATAGTTGACGCTTACGTCAAAAATCGGGTTGCGGCTTTCGTCGCGCTGCTTTACAAACTCCGCCACAACGTCCTCAAAGGGCAGCGACGCGCCGTAGGTGGCACCTCGCACGGCGCTGCTTACGCCTGCGATGTAATCCGCAAGGGCGGAATCTCTGCCTACCTTTATACGCACGGGAGCGGTGTTGACGAACATGCCTATGACGTCGTCCGCTCCCGGAGGACGCATGTTTGTGGGAATGCCGAGCACAACGTCGTCGGATGCGGTGTATTTTGCAAGCGCCATTGCCACAGCGGAGAATATCAGCTCAAATTCGGTCACCCCGAAGCCGCGCGCAGCCTTGCCGACAGAATCGAGCCTGCTGCTGTCGAGAGTATAGGTAAGCTCGCGGTTTGAGAGCGGATGAACCTTGGGTCTTTTGCCTCTGAGCGGCATTTCGTTTACGGGAACGCCGTCGGCAAACAGCTCGCGGTAGAACGCAAGACCATCCTGCGTGTCCCCTGCCTTGTTGTACAGGTCGGACAGATCCACCCTTGCCTCGGGTATGTCCATACCCAAAAGCGCGTCGGTAAGCTCGCGGATAAAGGTTCCTGCCGAGCCGCCGTCAAACGCGATGTGGTGAACGGCAAGGTGCAGGGCGGAGCCGTCGGGCAGAGCGTAAGCAAAGGGTCTTACGGGGATCTCTGCGTTAAGGTCAAACGGCTCGCAGTATTCGTCGGCGGCAGCCTTTACCTCGTCAAAGGAAGCCGCGGTTTTTTCCTCGGTTACCGGAAGATCATCGGAAAGTATGCGCACGGGCATACCGTTTTCCTCTCCGTAATAGGAGTGGAACGCCTCGTGGGCGGCAAACACCTTTTTAAGCGCCCCGACAAGCGCATCAACGTCTGCGCCCTTTATCTTAACCGCGATGTTGAGGTTATATACCGTAGAGCTCTCGTTGAGCTTCTGCTCGATATACATTCCTCTTTCGGACGGGGTGAGCGGATAAAGCCCGGGCTTTTCCTTCTTTTCGGCGTCCGAGTGCGCGGCTGCCCTTCTGAGAAGCTCTTTTTCGATTCCGCGCGGAGTTTTTCCCTTGAAAATATCGGCTATTGAAACAAAGTACAGCTCACATTCCCTTGCCGCCATTGCGGCTTTTATTGAGTCGCCTCCCAGCGCAAAGAAGTCGTCGTCCGTTCCGACGCGCTCAACGCCCAGAATCTTTTCAAAGGCGCTGCACAACGCCTTTTGAATATCTGTTTCGGGGGCGGAGTATTCGTTTTTGAACTCGCCCGCCTCGGGAGCCGAAAGCGCCTTGCGGTCGAGCTTGCCGTTGGCATTTACCGGGAGCTTGTCAAGCTTTACAAAGAACGAGGGTATCATATAGGACGGCAGCTTTTTGGCTATAGCCTGTCTTATATCCTCTGCCTCAACGGGCTCGCGCTCAACATAGTACGCGACGATATACACCTGTCCGTAGCGGTTTTTGAAGTCCTTTACAGCCGCGTCAAAAATGCCGTCGGTGTTTTTTATTATGGTCTCTATTTCTCCGGGCTCAACACGCTGACCGTTGATTTTTACCATCCAGACTCTGCGGTTGAGGTAGATGTAGTTTCCGTTGGCGTCGAGCCTGCCTATGTCGCCCGTGTGAAGCAGCTTGGGATAACCGTCCTGCTCCCTGAAGGGGTTGTCGGCAAAGGTCTTTGCGGTCTGCTCGGGAAGGTTGAGGTAGCCGTCGGCAAAATATCCTGCAAGGCATATCTCGCCCTCCTCGGCGGGGCTTCCGTTTTCGTCGAGCAGATACGCCTTTACGTTTCCTATGGGCTTTCCTATGGGCGTGTTGTCATAGCTCTTGTCTATCTCAAACATCATAACAGCGCCCGCGGATTCGGTCTGTCCGTAAGCCACCTGTATTTTGAAGTCTTTGCTGTAGGTGTTGCTGACGCGCTCGCTTCCCGTTGAAACCACTTGGAGCGAGCTGCCCTTGGGACGGAACACCTTGAGCATTTTAGGGGCCAAAAGCACGGGATCGCGCATAGCCTCGTAGGGAACAAGGATGGTGGTGTTTGCAAGGCACAGCGGAGCAAACACGCCCTGAACCGAGGCGACAAAGGTGAACGGCGCGCCTATGGCAGCCCTGAAGCCGACGGGAGTATCGGAGTATTCCATGTAGCGGAACACCGAATCGGTGATGCTGCGGTGAGAGTGCAGCACGCCCTTGGGGTTGCCCGTGGAGCCCGAGGTATAGATAAGAATGGCGGGATCGGCGGGATCGGGGATTATTGTTTCGGACAAAGGCTCTTCCCTTTCTATTCCGCGCAGAAAGCGGTCGTCAATGACCGCCTTTGCCTTGCAGTCACCCTTGATATATTCTATTCTTTCGGGCGGATAGGTTGGAGAAAGCGGAGCAAAGCCCGCGCCCGCGAGCCACGCCGCAAACATTGCCGCGATGTATCTTTTGTCTCTGGAGAGCATGATCATCACAAAATCGCCGCGTCCCACACCGAGACGCACAAGCTTGGCGGCGATTTTTGACGCGTACTCGCCGAACCCCGCATAGGTGAACTCGTTGTTCTCGCCCTGATCGATAATTGCGGTTGTGTCGGGATATGCTTTGATTGTTTCGGATAGTTTCTTTACGATTGAATCCATGGCTGTCATTCCTTATTTTTTATCGCTTCCGAAATAAACCTTGAAGCGATCTCGTTAAATTCGTCGTTGTCAATCAGCATTTGAATAGCCAAAAGCTGCTGCTTGGTGTATTTTGTCAGCAGGTGCTTTGTTATTTCGGCAGGCGGCAGATTTTCAAGAGCGCGGTCGTCGCTGCTGTTTATCCCTCTGAAAACCTTTAACAGTCTGGGCATCCAAAAGCCTGTGCTGTACTCCGAAAAACGCCTTTCAAGCTCCGCCTCGGCGCTTTCGTCACCCGCCGCGACCCTGTCGTGCAGGCGAGTTCTTTCGTCAAAGGCGGCAAAGTCCTGAGCCTGCGCGTATTCGCAGCCGGATTTGGTGCGCCTTACAAGATGTTTTTTTATTTCAAAGCCGTCCGCGCCGAAAACAGCCTCGAGCAAGATGCCCGTGGCGGTGTATTCCGACACACGCGGACTGAGGTTAAAACAGAAGTTGCCCTGTCCGTACAGCAGATAGGCGCCGTTGTAGTATTCCTCAAAGGCGATGGCGTGCGTGTGCTGAGCAAGGATGATGTCGGCTCCGTTGTCCGCCATGCGGTGAAAGCGCTTTCTGATCATGCCCGAGCTGTAGCAGGTCATCTCGGCTCCGCCGTGATAAAGCACAACAAGGCGGTCGCAGTTCTTTTTAAGCTCGGCAAGTTCCTTGCATACCGCGTATTCGTCGTAGCCGTTGGCTCCGGGGGTGTTCTTGCCGGGCTTGTTGAACGCAAAAAGCTCGGTAACGGTGTAGAACGTGACGGTTATGCCCTTTATGGTTACGGTTATGTGGGTTTTTATGCTGTCTTTGCTGTCGCCCGTGCCAAAGTACTCTATGCCGTAATTGTCAAGAGCGGCGCGCATTTCGTCGTGACCCTTGCTGCCGTAGTCGAGGGTGTGAGTGTTTGCAAGCGTTGCCGCCCTGAAGCCGAGCTTTTTTATTCCGAGCGCGGCTTTGACGGGAGCCTTTACGCTCGGCCCCACCTTTTCAACGGGCTCGCCGTTATCCGTAAAGCAGCCCTCAAGGTTGCACACGCTGTAATCGGCGTCCGCAAACATACGGCACAGCCTGTCGCCGAACAGCTCCTCTGTTTTTCCGTCGCAAAACAAATCAAAATTGTCGGAGACGGGAAAGGTGTCGCCTGCGAACAGTATGCTTACTTTTTCGTTCATATGCCTTCCTTCTTTTTGAACATCGGCGTTTTGCCGCCTCTTTCGTTGCGTATGGGAGCTTCTTCGCTGAAGCTCACCGTTACGCCCGTGCA
Source organism: uncultured Ruminococcus sp. (assembly GCA_902798365.1). Lineage (GTDB taxonomy): Bacteria > Bacillota > Clostridia > Oscillospirales > Acutalibacteraceae > Ruminococcoides. The sequence continues at coordinate 50,059 of CADBWP010000020.1, read as the reverse complement.
GCCCGCCTGCGCAAAGTATTCGTCAAGCGTCTTTGCCAGACTGCCGAGCACCTCTGCCTTGTCGTATCCGGCGGCGACTATGCCGCGCACCTCCATGCTGTCGGCGGAGGTTTGCACAAACTGATACTGACACAGACCCTTGCAGAACTTTGCCTTTACCTCGAGCCCTTTTGTGCTGAAGCTTTTTCCGCCGAGCTTAAAGCTTTCCCAGCTTCTGCCGCGTATCTCCATAACGGGCAAGCCGAAGCAGTCAAAGCGCTCGCTGCGTATGCGAACGGAGTCGCTTACATAATAGCGGATGATGGGCTGGACAAAGTTTGACAGGTCGGTAACAAGTATTCCGTCGGAAAACTCGTCGCTGTTTTTTACGGGCCGACGATCCTTATCAACAGGCTCGACTATCACCCAGTCGTCGTTTATGTGCAGATGGGGGCAGTCGTGCGTCATGGCGATCTCGCCGCCCTCGGTCATGCAGTAGTTGTTGAGCACGGGACAGCCGAAAACCTCGTGTATGCGGTGATAGCTTTCCTCAGTGAGCAGCTCCGCCGAGCTTACGATAAGCCCGGGATTAATATCAAGCATTCCGCCTGCCTTTTCCTCGGCGAGCATCACAAGCGACGGCGGATATGCGACGAGTATCTCGGGTCGGAAGTCGTTCAGCTTTTTGACCATCTGCTCGGCGCTGTCGAGGATGGATATAGCCGTGATGTTGTCCTCAAAGCCGGGGCGGCGCGCCTTGGTTTTGAGGTAGGAGCCGTAGCTTGACGCCGATGTGGAGATGTGAACTATAAACGCCATTTTGTGCTTTGAGTGGTCGTAATAGCCCGCAGGCACGGGATACATCAGCCTTTGAAGCAGCAGCTGGGTGTGTATTTGATTGCGGTGCATGTCGCGCACCATGGGCAGCGGCTCGCCCGTTGAGCCCGAGGTTTGCAGAGCTGTGTATTTGCCGAGCAGCAGCGAGTTGTCGGACGCGTCGCGCGCCAGATATTCGCGCACCTTGTCTATTGTCAGTTCGCGGTCGGTCACCCAGTCGTTGTAATGAGCCAGACCGTCCGCCTTGTCGAGCACGGGAATGTCCCCGAGGTCGTAGTTTTCGGGGAGCCCGCTGTAGAGCTCTTTAAGATAGGGTGAGTTTTCTCTTGCGTATTCAACAAGCGTGCGCAGGCGTTCACGCCGCATTTCGGCGCGCTCCTCGGGGGTGGCAAGCTCGCCCTCTCTCACGATTTTTTGAGCTTCCTCAAACGTTATGTTTTTCATATTGTGATCTCACTCCTCATTCGGCGGAAACACCGCTTGCATACATGGCGGCATAGCAGCCCTTTCTTTCAAGCAGCTCTTCGTGGCTGCCCACCTCCCTGATGTCGCCGTCCTGCATAAATATTATCTTGTCGGCGTTGCGTATGGTGTAAAGGCGGTGCGCGATGATAAAGCTTGTTCTGCCCTTCATCATCGCCTGCATTGCCTCGGTTATCACTTCCTCGGTCTTGGTATCGACCTGAGAGGTAGCCTCGTCCAGAATAAGCACCTTGGGGTCGGCTATAATGGCGCGCGCTATCGAAAGCAGCTGCTTTTCACCTGCCGAAAGCGAGGAATTTTCGGCGCTTATGTATGTGTCGTAGCCGTTTGGCAGGCGCTGGATAAAGCTGTCGCAGTAGGCGGTCTTTGCCGCCTTTATTATTTCGCTTCGGGTGGCGCCGGGCTTGCCGAAGGCTATGTTGTCGGCTATGGTGCCGTCAAATATCCAGGTCTCCTGCAGCACCATTCCGAATACGGAGCGCAGGTCGCGCTTTGAAAGCTCGCGCGTGTTTATGCCGTCGAGCCTGATGACACCGTCCTGAATGTCGTAGAAGCGCATAAGCAGGTTGATAAGCGTCGTTTTGCCGGCTCCCGAGGGACCCGCTATAGCCATGGTGCAGCCCGGCTCGGCGGTGAACGACACGTCATGCATAAGGGTCTTGTTGGGAGTATAACCGAATTTTACGTTTTCAAACCTTATCTCGCCCTTTACGCCGTCGGCAGGAAGCACGCTTTTTGGAGTTTCGGCAGGCTCCTCCTCCTCGTCGAGCAGCTCATAGATGCGTCCGGCAGAGCTGAGCGAGTCCTGAAAGTTGTTCAGCGCCACCGAAAGCTCGGCTATCGGCACGCCTATCATATTGCCGTAAAACAGAAACGCCGTGAAGCCGCCGAGAGTGAGCGTGCCGTTGAGCATCATTATTCCGCCGATGAGGCAAAGCAGGATGTAGGATATCTTTGCCATAAGGTCGCTGAACGGGCGCATAAAGCCCGAGGTAAAGCGCGAACGGATAAACAGTCGCTCAAACTCCCTGTTCATCTCGTCAAACTCGGCTTCCTTTTCATCAACGCGGCAATACGCCTTGACTATGGTGTGATTTGAGTATGTGTCCGACACCAGCGAGTTCATTTTTCCGAGCTGGCGGTTTGTTTTCATAAACTCCTTTTTGGTGCGGGCTGCGATTATCCTGAGCCCGATAAAGGTGACGGGTATGGCGATGATGTATATGAGCGCGAGCCACACGTTGGTGAACAGCATCATAACGCAGATAGCCGCCATAAGAATAGCCTGCCCCAGCAGGGACGGCAACGTGGATTCGATTCCGTTTGAGAGATTCACCATATCTCCCGTTACCCTTGACTGGGTGTCGCCCAGCGGATGGGTGTCGGAGTAGTTTATGGTCAGCCTGTTGAGCTTTTCGCCCACGCGGTTTCTGAGCGTAAGCGCAAGGCTTTGCGATATTTTGACAAGCGAGCGGTTGATGAAGCCGTCGGCTCCATAGCCCACAAAGTACAGTGCCGCCAGCACGGCGCACAGTATGAGCAGATACCCGAAGTCATAATTGCCGGTTGTTACAAAGCTCTGCATTGTATCCGTAATGTTGCTTACCACCCTGGGAGCGTACGCCAGGCAAAGCTTGATAAGTATTATGACAACGATAACTGCGCCGAACCTTGCGCGGTTTTTTCCCGTATCTTTTATCAGCCGCGGGATAACGCCTTTGGTTTTGCTTTTGTTCTGCCTGCTCACGCGCTCACCCCTTTTCGTCCAGATAACACTGGGTCTGATAGATCTCACGGTATTCGCTGCAGGTCTTAAGCAGCTCGTCGTGCGTGCCCTGACCCGCTATGCGTCCCTTTTCAAGGACTATTATGCGGTCGGCGTCGCGCACGGTGCTTATTTTCTGGGCGACCATCATAACGGTTTTGCCCTTGAGCATTTCGCGCATGGCGGTTCTTGCGTGCTGCTCGGTCTGCGCGTCAAGAGCCGAGAAGGTGTCGTCAAAAATATAAACGGCGGCGTCTCTTGCCAGAGTTCTTGCCAGAGAAAGCCTTTGCCGCTGTCCGCCCGACAGGTTCATGCCGCCCTGCGAAAGCTGAAAGTCAAGACCCTCGGGCTTGTCCATAATAATCTCGGAGAAGCAGGACGCGTCGCATGCCTGCATTATTTTTTCGTCCGAGGCGGTTTTGCTTATATTGCTGCGCACGGTGTCCTGAAAAATCATCGGGCGCTGGGTGCCGTATGAAAAGCAGGAGCGCAGCCAGTCGCCGTCCGCCTCACGGATGCTGATGCCGTCTATGAGAATATCGCCGAAGGTGGGCAGATACAAGCCCTGCATAAGGTTCATTATTGTGGTTTTGCCGCTGCCCGTGGTTCCTATGAACGCCGTGGTGGTGCCGGGCTCCGCGGTAAAGCTTATGTCGGCAATAACGTCAAGCGCGCCCGAATAACCGAACACAACGTTTTTGAACTCTACCCTGCCCTGAGTATTCTCTTTCTTTTTTATCTGAGCGCCGGTGTATTTTACGGGCTCGTAATCGAGCAGCTCGTTGACCCTGCGCGCCGACACGACGCCCTTGGGCAGATAGTTTACCAAAAACGGGATAGACATAAGGCTCATTATAAAGTATGAAATGTACTGGAAGATGAGCAGCAGCTGACTGATTGACGCCATTCCGTTTTTTATCTCGGCTGTTCCGATTATGTAGATAAGAACCACAACCCAGTTCATTACCACCATGCCGACGGGAGAAAGAAAGTTTATCTTTTTGTTGGCGGCGATAGCCTCGGCGTACGCTTCCTCGTGACCCCTGACGGATTTTTGGTTTACCACATCCTCGTTGCCGAACGCGCGTATGTGCCTTACGCCCACAATGCGCTCGCGCATGTTGAGGTTGATTTTGTCTAACTTTTGCTGCAGCTTTTCAAAATTCGCGCGTGACTTGGCGGTGAATATAAGCAGGAAGGTAACGGTGAGAATAAAGAAAAACGACAGCACAAAGAATATGATGATGTTGTTGAACGCTATTATGAACAGCTCGGTGATGATGAGTATGGGTATCGCCATCCAAAGCCGCATGGCGTTTATGCAAATTATCGTAAGGTTGTTTACGTCTGCCATAGTGCGGTTGAGCAGAGTCGATTCTCCGAACACCGCAAAGTCCTGCGGCGAAAGCGAATTGGCCTTTTTAAAGCACGCCCTGCGCACCGAGCAGGTAAAGCCCGCCGTTACGCGCGAGCTTAAATATGCGGTGATCACCGTGAGTATGCCTATGATGACCGTGAAAATGATCATCATTATTCCGCTGCTTCGTATAGCGTCGGTGTCCTGAACGTTTACGCCCTTGTCTATTATCCGCTTTGATTCGGGCATAAGCAGGCATATCTGGATAAAATATGTTAGTGCCGTGGATATAAAGGTTGCGACAACAAGCGGTATCTGTCCGCGTAAATGCTTTTTAAATAAAGAAAACATAATACATCTTTCCCATCAGCCCGTGATAAGCGCGCCCATCAGCTTTTTGAATTTGTCCGACTTCAAAAAATCGGGAGCCATTCCCGGCGTACAGTTGACCTCGCCCACGACATAGCCGCTGCCCGTTTGCAGCAGGTCAATGCCGCAAAGGCGCAGTCCGCACACCCGTGCGATCTTTTCGCACATCGCTGTGGTATCGGCGTCAAGCTCGAAGTCCTCTACGTGACCGCCGAGATGAACGTTGGAGCGGAACTCGCCGGGGTCGTCGGAAACACGCTGAATGACGTTGCCCACCTTGTAATCTATGACGGTAACGCGGATGTCGCGTCCCTTTGCTGCGGCTACATACTCCTGAGCCAGAACGGCTTTTCCGCTGCCCTCGGGAAGCTGCGAAAGATAATCGGCTATCTCTTCCTCGGTGTTTAGAAGCACCACTCCCGCGCCTTGGGCTCCGTCGCTCGGCTTGAGCACGGCAGGAAGCCCCACGCAGTCCGCGACTGCCTTTGCCGAGGTGGAGGCTGACACAAGCATGGTTTTTGCCTGCGGAATGCCCGCCTGCTCCAGAACAAGTGCCGTAGAGAGCTTGCTGCACACTATTCTTTTGGCGTCAATATCGTTGATGCTTTTTGCGCCCAGCGAGATGAGCCTGCGCGAAATGCCCTCGAACACCTCGTTGTAGTGACCCCAAAGCAAAAACACATCGGGCGCGGCGGTTTCTTCTCCGCACAGGAAAATCTTGGTGTTTCCGTCGCCGCCCATGGTAAATACCACATCGTCAACGCGCACCACCGTTCTGTTTATGCCGCCCGTCTGAGGCTTGTTTGGCTGTGTCCTGACGTTTTTGACCTCGTCAAAGCCGCCGCCCTCGCCGATGATCACCCAGTAATTCATAATACGCAACTCCTTTGTATCGTTAATTTTGTTTTGTGCATGTTATCGGTTTTATTGTATCACATTTTTTCCGATAAAGTCAATAAATATGTGCATTTTTGCTATTAAATCGGCAATTAAGTGATTACGGTTGAGATTTGCCTGCCGATGTGATATAATGTCCTTCGGGAAAGGAGTTTTGATAATATGAAATTAGGTATAGTAGGACTTCCGAACGTTGGAAAAAGCACGCTTTTTAACGCTATAACAAACGCGGGGGCGCAGAGCGCCAACTATCCGTTTTGCACAATAGAGCCGAACGTGGGCGTTGTTGCGGTGCCCGACAAGCGTCTTGACGTGCTTGCCGAGATGTATGACCCCGACAAATACACACCGGCTTCCATTGAATTTGTGGATATCGCGGGACTGGTCAAGGGCGCGTCCAAGGGCGAGGGTCTGGGCAACAAGTTCCTGTCAAACATACGCGAGTGCGACGCCATAGTGCACGTTGTGCGCTGCTTTGAAAACGACGACATCATCCACGTAGAGGGCAGCATAGACCCCAAGCGCGATATTGAAACGATAAACCTTGAGCTGATTTTGTCCGACGTTGAAATGATGGAGCGCCGCATTGACAAAACCAAAAAGATGGTAAAGGGCGACAAAAAATATCTTAAGGACGTTGAGTTTTACACCCGTGTTCTTGAGGCGTTGGAGCAGGGCAAGCCTGCCAGAAGCGTTGAGTGCGACGAGGACGAGCGCGCCCTGCTGAGCGAGGTCGCTCTGCTTACGGCAAAGCCCGTTATTTACGCCGCAAACATGAGCGACGAGGACTTTTCGGGCGGATTGGAAAACAACGAGGGCTATCGCGAGGTGCTGAAAATAGCCGCCGACGAGCACGCAGGCGTGCTGCCCATATGCGCTCAGCTTGAGGAAGAGATCGTTGAGATGGACAAGGACGAAAAGGAGATGTTCCTTTCCGACCTGGGTCTTGAGGAGAGCGGACTTGACCGCCTTATAAAGGAATGTTACGCGCTGCTGGGGCTTATATCCTACCTTACGGCAGGCAAGCAGGAGGTTCGCGCCTGGACGATCAAAAACGGAACCAAGGCTCCGCAGGCGGCAGGTAAGATACACTCCGACTTTGAGCGCGGCTTTATACGCGCCGAGGTGATAGCCTTTGACGACCTTGTTGCCTGCGGCAGCATGGCGGCGGCAAAGGACAAGGGTCTTGTGCGCAGCGAGGGCAAGGAGTATGTTATGAAGGACGGCGACGTTGTGCTGTTCAGGTTCAACGTTTGATTTTGAATAAACAAATCGGAAAAAGCCTGAGGGTGACCTCGGCTTTGTAAAGCAGAACAGCACGGGACTGTCGCAGAAATTGCGGCAGCCCCGTCTTTTATATCTAATCTCTAATCTCTATTCTCTATTCTCTAATCTACCCGTTTCCCTGCTCCACTTCCTCTATCTCGTTTTGTGAAGCTTCTTTCAGGGAATATGTGTCAAACGCAGCTTCTCTGGGCAGCTGGATTTCTATTTTGTCCATTTTTTGCAGCTGACATTCTGCCGAGCATACAGATACCTCAAACACGTGTCCGCCGAGGCTTTTGTCGCGCGAGAGGAAATGCATATGCCAGCCCGAGGCGTTTATGCCGTCCATATAATCGGGATAATACACGCACACCAGCGTGCCGTAAATCTGCTCAAAGGAAAAATCCTTTTGGGTTTTTGAAAGAATATCCTTAAGAGAAACATGCTGCGAGCGGTACGGAGCGCCTGCGCGTGCGTGAACGACGCCAAACAGTCCGTCTATGCGCGCGATGTGTATGCTGTTTAGCCCGAAGTCCTCTTCTATCCTTAGGGTCAGCTCCAGCTTTATGGCGTCGATGTTCTTTTTTTCTCCGATCTCAAACCTTCTGCCGTTATTTACATAGCCCGAAACCGCAAAGGGCACTCCCGCCCCGTCCTCAGACCGCACTATGCTTCCGTCGGGTCTTGCCTGATAGCACACGCCGTCCAGCACTATCATCTCGCCGTCAACGTTTTCAAAGGTGCCCAGTCCCGTGTCGCCGTGCTCCAAAAGCTCCTGCACGGTCACGACCGGTCTTGAATATCCGAGAGCCAAAGCCTGTAAGGTTGAAACCTGGTATATTTTATTTGATCTCATTTTCCGTTCCTTCCCGTTTTTGCGATTGGTTGTGCAATAATACACCTGCCTTGTTTTGATTGTACTGCAAAAAATAGTTTTTTTCAATATAAAATTCATGATTTTTTATTTGAATTTGCATATTCTTGCCATGACCGAAAATGATGATGAAATGTATCTTTCTGCCTATTCCGAACAGGCAGATGGTACATACACCGAAAACGATATGGATGAATGTTCCATCACCTACGAAGATGAAGCATACACGATTAAGACTTGTTCTCTCACGGTCGCTGTTGACGGATATATCGTAACGGTCACCGGTACGATCGTCACAAACGAAGGCGTAACCTTTAATGTAAATCTTACCTGCGATAACACACCTCCCGCTCCCGTAACCCACACCATTACATGAAAGAGCGAGGACGGCACCGTTATTGACACCTCCGAGGTTGAGGACGGCGAAATGCCTACACACGCTGACCCCACCAAGGAAGCAGACGAGCAATACACCTACACCTTTGCAGGCTGGGATCCCGAGGTTGTTGAGGCGACAGCAGACGCCGAATACACCGCTGTGTTCAACGCAGAGGAGATAGTTGTTCCGGGCGAGATCATCGACGGCAAGTATTATGTTGACGGCGAGCTTGTAAATGGCGCAGGTCTGGTTAAGGTTGACGGCGGCATCTACTTTGTTAAGCTGAACGGCAAGCTTTATAAGAACGGCAGCCTGTTTGTTACAGAGGCAAAGACCCACGGTCTTGTTCCCGCAGGCACCTATGACTTTGACGCAGACGGCAAAATCATTGTTAACGTTACCGAGCAAATTCCCGGTTAAAGAATAATTAACCAAACAGCAAAGGGCTGTCGCAGAGAAACCTGCGGCAGCCCCGTGTTTTATGTATTACAGCATTTCGTCTAAAATATCCGCCGCCTGCCGCACAAGCTCGGGACAGGGGCGCTTGCTGTAGTATTCCCGGGTGCGTTTTTCGGGAATAGCGCTGTTGTCGCCCGTGCCCTTGAGAAGCTCGCGGCAGATTATGGAGCCGTTTTGAGCGCGGAACCTTTCGGCAAAATCCCGAACAAGCCGGTAGTGCGCCTTCTTTGCCTCATATGCCTTGGGGTCGGAATAACCCCTCGCAAGCCCCAGCACCATAGCCGCGCCGCTGACCGCGCCGCACACCTCCCTCATGCGGCCGAGACCGCCGCCAAACGACGACGCAAGCCGCGCCGCCGTGGATTTTTCAAGCCCGGTAACGTCCTCAAACGCGCAAAGCACCGCCTGTGAGCAGTTGAAGCCCTCATAAAAAAGCTGCTCGGCAATTTCACCGTGAGTCATATTATCCACCCTTTCTTTATACAAAAATCGGCTCTGACACAGTCAGAGCCGAGCCTTGGCACCCCCTGCGAGAATCGAACTCACAACTAACCCTTAGGAGGGGTTTATTATATCCATTTAACTAAGGAGGCTTATTGCATTACTATTATATAATCAAAGCGGAAATTTGTCAAGTAAGACATTTCGGGCCGGACGGGTCGTTCCGGGGAAAACGAAATCATGTCTTTTTGAGGATAAGCACACCGCTATAAAAAGGCGGCGTAAGGGACTGTGCCGCCCTGAAAAATCGCCCTTGCCCAAAGCGTTTTGTGCGCCTTGGGCGGCTCTGAGGGGCTGTTGGCGAAATTGAAATTTCGCTTTGCGAATTATTCATAAAGCATTGCGGCATTGCGGACGGGCGACCCTTAATCTCCATGCTTTTTTTCGATAAAGGAAAAATTTACCAACAGCTTTTTGCCGCGATTTGCAGGAATCAAAGCCGAATCCTGCAAATTTTTGAATTTTTTTTGTAAAAATTACCGCCAAACTATTGACAAACATATTAATTAGGCGTATAATTCGTGCTGTTGGGACAAGGACATCTCAGGCTCTTAAAGTCCGGGACAACTTGTTTTTTTCGCGCTTTTTTCAACACAGCGTAATATAATGTAATAAAAATTATTGGGAGGAAGCTTTTATGTCTTATGTTGATGAAGTACTGGCTAAGGTAAAAGAGAAAAATGCAGACGAACCCGAGTTTTTGCAGGCGGTTGACGAGGTGCTCAACTCACTTCGCCCCGCTATTGAACAAAACGAGGAAAAATACAAGAAGCTGGCTTTGCTTGAGCGTCTTTGCGAGCCCGAGCGTCAGATCAAGTTCCGCGTTCCGTGGGTTGACGACAACGGACAGGTTCACGTAAACACCGGCTACCGCGTTCAGTTCAATTCGGCTATCGGCCCGTACAAGGGCGGTATCCGTCTGCACCCCTCGGTTTATATAGGTATAATCAAGTTCCTCGGCTTTGAGCAGATCTTTAAGAACTCTCTTACCGGTCTTCCCATCGGCGGCGGCAAGGGCGGCTCCGACTTTGACCCCAAGGGCAAGAGCGACAACGAGATCATGAACTTCTGCCAGAGCTTTATGACAGAGCTGTGCCGTCACATCGGCGCAGACACCGACGTTCCCGCCGGCGATATCGGCACGGGCGGACGCGAGATCGGCTTTATGTTCGGTCAGTACAAGAGAATCCGCAATCTGTATGAGGGCGTTCTTACAGGTAAGGGTCTGACCTACGGCGGTTCGCTGGCACGTACCGAGGCGACCGGTTACGGTGTTCTTTATCTGACAAACGAGATGCTCAAGACAAACGGCATTGACATTGCAGGCAAGACCGTGTGCGTTTCGGGCGCAGGCAACGTTGCCATCTATGCTATTCAGAAGGCTCAGCAGCTGGGCGCCAAGCCTGTTACCTGCTCCGACTCCACAGGCTGGATTTATGATCCCGACGGCATTGACGTTGCTCTGCTTAAGGAAGTTAAGGAAGTAAAGCGTGAGCGCCTCAGCGCATACGCAGCTGCCCGTCCCTCAGCCGAGTACCACGACAAAAAGGCAGAGGGCTCTAACGTTTGGGATATTGCGTGCGACATCGCTCTTCCCTGCGCAACTCAGAACGAGCTTGGCATTGAAGACGCCAAAAAGCTTGTTGCAAACGGCGTTTTGGCTGTTTCGGAGGGCGCCAACATGCCTACCACTCTTGAGGCTACCGAGTACTTCCAGAAGAACGGCGTGCTGTTTGCACCCGGCAAGGCTGCAAACGCGGGCGGCGTAGCTTGCTCGGCGCTTGAAATGAGCCAGAACTCCGAGAGACTTTCCTGGAGCTTTGAGAAGGTTGATGAGACCCTTGAGGGCATCATGGTTAACATCTTCCGCAATATTGACGCTGCCGCCAAGAAGTACGGCTTTGAGGGCAACTATGTTGTAGGCGCAAACATCGCCGGATTTGAGAAGGTTGCCGAAGCAATGCTCGCTCAGGGCATAGTCTGATAATTAATCTGTTTGAGCGCACTCTCCTTTTGTAAGCGGGAGTGCGCTTTTTGCCGAAAAAAGAAAGATATTATCCTTTTATTCTTGACAGCATACCGTGAAAAGTAATATAATAATAGTTGCACATATCGCGGCAAAACCTATTCCAAGACTGCATTGGAGGAGAAAACATGAACAGACAACCAGTCGACCTGTCGCTGCTCGACGGCGTGCTTAACGAATACGCCTCGGTCAGGGGCAGTCTTATCACCATTCTGCAAAACACTCAGGAAATTTACGGCTATCTGCCCAAGGAAGCTATTGAGCTTATCTCGGAAAAGACCGGCATAGCTACCTCAGAGATTATGGGCGTGGGCACGTTTTACACCCAGTTTCGCTTTGAGCCTGTGGGCAAGTATCTTATCATGCTGTGTCAGGGCACGGCGTGCCACGTAAATTCGTCCGAGCTGATTTTGCAGACCATAAAGGACGAGCTGGGCATTGACGACGGACAAACTACCGAGGACGGACTGTTTTCGCTTAAGTGCGTGGCATGTCTGGGCTGCTGCTCGCTGTCGCCCGTTATGATGATAAACGAGGACACATACGGCAGCCTTACGCCCGAAAAAACAAAGAAGATTCTTAAAGAGCTTAGGGAGGCGGCAGTATGAGGATAGTTATTGGACAGGGCTCCTGCGGTATAGCCGCCGGCGCCGAAAAGGTTCGCGCTGCGCTTGCCGACGCGGGCGTGGCCGAAAACGTTTCCATTACGGGCTGCATAGGCATGTGCTGGCTTGAGCCCATTGTGGATGTGTATGACGGCGACGCTCTTACAAGGCTTGTAAGAGTGAGCGAGAGCGACGCGCCCGCTATTGCCGAGTTTGTAAAAACCGGCGACAAAAGCGCTGTTGAAGGTCTTGTCGTATCTGACGAAGACAGCGAGTTTTTGACAAAGCAGACCCGCATTGCGCTGCGCAACTGCGGCGTTATCAATCCCGAAAAAATTGAAGAATACATGGAGAAGGACGGCTACAGCGCCCTTAAAAAGGCTCTTGCCATGAGCCCCGAGGAGGTTATTGAGATAATCAAGACATCGGGTCTTGCAGGCAGAGGCGGCGCCGGCTTCCCCACCTGGTTCAAGTGGAACGCAGCGCGTCAGAGCGCAGGCGACGAAAAATACCTTATATGCAACGCCGACGAGGGCGACCCCGGCGCGTTTATGGACAGAGCGGTCATCGAGAGCGATCCGCACAACCTTATAGAAGGTATGCTTATAGGCGCATATGCCATCGGTGCAAAGCACGCGGTGGTTTATGTAAGAGCCGAGTACCCCCTTGCCATAAAAAGACTGAAGAACGCATTGGCTCAGGCAAAGGAAAAGGGCATTATCGGCGATAATATTTTCGGCAGCGGTTTTTCCTGCGACTTTATGATAAAAGCCGGCGCGGGCGCATTCGTGTGCGGCGAGGAGACGGCTCTGATAGAATCTCTTGAAGGTCACAGAGGCATGCCGAGACTTAAGCCCCCCTTCCCCGCTCAGTCGGGCTTTTGGAGAAAACCCAGCAACATCAACAACGTAGAGACGTTTGCAAACGTTGCATGGATAATAAACAACGGCGGCGAGGCGTTTGCCGCAATGGGCACCGAGGGCAGCAAGGGCACCAAGGTGTTTGCCGTTACGGGCAAGGTTAAGCGCTCGGGACTTGTTGAGATACCCATGGGCAAGACCCTGCGCGACGTTATCTTTGACATAGGCGGCGGCATGAAAACAGACAAGCCCTTTAAGGCTGTGCAGATGGGCGGCCCCTCGGGCGGCTGTATCCCCGCCGAGCTTATAGACACGGTTATCGACTACAAGGCTCTGGGCGCGACCGGCGCTATCATGGGTTCGGGCGGCATGGTCGTAATGGACGAGAGCACCTGCATGGTTGGCATGGCAAAGTTTTTCCTCGACTTTACCGCCAAGGAAAGCTGCGGCAAGTGTATTCATTGCCGCATAGGCACCAAGCGTATGCTTGAAATGCTCGACCGCATTACAAAGGGCGAGGGCAAGGACGGCGACGTTGAGCTGCTTGAGGAGCTGTGCTATTCAATAAAGGACGGCGCGCTGTGCGGCTTGGGTCAGACAGCCCCCAACCCCGTGCTGACCACCATAAAGTATTTCAGAAACGAGTATGAAGCCCACATAAAGGACAAAAAGTGCCCTGCGGGCGAGTGCTCAGACCTTATCGAATATAAAATAATCGCCGACAAGTGCCGCGGCTGCACGCTGTGCGCGCGCAACTGCCCTGTTAACGCAATAAGCGGCACGGTCAAGAATCCGCATGTTATAGATACCGAAAAGTGCATAAAATGCGGTAAATGCTATCAAAGCTGCAAGTTCGGCGCGATAGTGAAAGAGTAAGGAGGGCTGAACATGATAAATCTTACAATCAACGGCAAAAAAATTACAGCCCCCGAGGGCTCTACGATACTTGAGGCCGCAAGAGCCAACGGAATTGATATTCCCACCCTTTGCTATGACAAGGCGGTAGAGATTTACGGCGCCTGCGGACTGTGCGTTGTTGAGGCTGAGGGGATCCCCAAGCTGCTGCGCTCCTGCTCGGCAAAGGTCATGGAGGGCATGGTTGTAAACACCGAGAGCGAAAGAGTTGTGCAGTCGCGCAAAATTGCGATGGAGCTGCTTATGTCGGCTCACGACGGCGACTGTGTTGCTCCCTGCCAGCTCAACTGCCCTGCTCACACCGACTGTCAGGGCTATGTCGGCATGATCGCCAACGGCGAGTTTGACAGTGCGCTTAAGATAATCAAGAACAACATCCCCCTCCCTGCTTCTATCGGCAGAGTGTGTCCGCATCCCTGCGAAAAGGCGTGCCGCCGCAAAAATGTTGAGGAGCCGATAAACATCGCTCAGCTTAAGGCGTTTGCCGCCGACGTTGACCTTAACGGCGACAGCTATGTTCCCGAGTGCAAGGAGCCCACGGGCAAGAAGGTTGCCGTAATAGGCGCGGGTCCCGCTGGTCTTTCCGCGGCGTACTACCTGACCGTTATGGGACACTCGGTCACCGTCTATGACATGATGGACAAGGCAGGCGGAATGCTGCGCTACGGAATTCCCCAGTACAGACTGCCCAAAGAGGTTTTGGACAAGGAAATTTCCATTATAGAAAAAACAGGCGTAAAATTTGTATATAATTCAAAGCTCGGCAGAGATTTCACCATAGAGAGCCTTAAGGCCGAGAACGACGCAGTAATAGTAGCTGTGGGCGCGTGGAAGTCAAGCTCTATGCGCACCCCGGGCGAGGAGCTGGACGGAGTATATGGCGGCATAGACTTTTTGCGCGGCGTTATCAAGGGCAATGCTCCCGACATTGGCGAGAAGGTTGCTATCTGCGGCGGCGGAAACACCGCTATGGACGCCTGCCGCACCGCCGTAAGACTGGGCGCAAAAGAGGTTTATGTTGTATATAGAAGAACTCGCAACGAAATGCCTGCCGACAAGCTCGAAATAGACGAGGCCGAGGAAGAGGGCGTTATCTATAAGTTCCTCACCAATCCCCTGTCCTTCAACGGCGAAAACGGCAAGGTAAAGTCCATTACCCTTCAGGTGATGGAGCTGGGCGAGCCCGACGCTTCGGGCAGGCGCAGACCCGTTCCGGTTGAGGGCAAGACCGAGGAAATAGCCGTTGACAGCGTTATTCTCGCCATAGGTCAAAAGCTTGTTCAGGGCGACGTAAGCGAGCTTAAGCTGAACGAGCGCGGCAACATTGAAGCCGACCCCGATTTCTTCAACACGAGCATTGACGGCGTGTTTGCCATAGGCGACGCCACAAACCGCGGAGCCTCGATTGCTATTGAGGCAATTGGTGAGGCGGACCGCTGCGCAAGGGCGGTTGACGCTTACCTTAACGGTCAGGCGTTTGACACGAGGGTTCCGTATATCAGCAAGCGCGATGAGAGCACCATAGATTACTCCGACCGCGAAAAGCAGAGCAGGATAACGCCCAAGGTGCTTCCCGCCGACGTCAGAAACAAAAGCTTTGACGAGGTTTCGCTCGGCTTTACCGAGGACGAGGCAAAGGCGGAGGCAAGCCGCTGTCTTGAGTGCGGCTGCCGCGAGTACTACAAGTGCAAGCTGCTCAACGTGGCTCAGAGATACGACATTGACCCCGACCGCTTCAAGGGCGAAATGCCGCAAAAATACACACGCGACGAAAACGCGTTTATCGAGCGCAATCCCGCAAAGTGCATACTGTGCGGTCTGTGCGTGAGAAGCTGCCGCGAGGTTATGGATATTCACGCGCTGGGACTGATGGGACGCGGATTTAAAACAGAGCCGTCGCCCGCGTTTGCCCTGCCGCTTGACCAAACCAAGTGCAACAATTGCGGTCTGTGCGTTCAGCTTTGCCCCACGGGAGCTCTTACCGAAAGGTCGAGCCTTAAGAAGCAGGTTCCCCTTGACGAGAACTGCACCGAGGAATTTGTTGAGATAGGCGGCAAAAAGGCACGCGTGCTTGTGTCGCGCTACAACGGAAAGGTTCTCCGCGTTATCCCCGGCGACGAGGTATCGAGAAATGCGGGACTCAGCCGCGAGGAATTGTTTGGGCTTATCAAGGACTAAGCAGCTACAGACGATCACATTCATACAAAAAATTCATTTCATTTTTAAGGGAGCCTCTCGCGGGCTCCCTTATTGTTTTACGCTGTCGGATGGGTCTCCCCTGCCAATCACCGTCATACAATCGAAATACCGTCAGATTATTACGGTAGTGTTTTGGAATTTTTATAATTCGTTAGAAGAATTTAATTGATTTTTTATAGTTTTTGTGTTATTATTATATCTGTTATTACAGGCAGTTTTGACAACGGTAATAAACAGTATCTGTTCGTCAGCTTCTGTTTTATTATAAAATAACTTAAGGAGAGAAAAATATGAAATTTCCCAATGCAGCAAAAGGCGTAAGAAAAATATTCAGCGCCGAAATCCTTTCTTTGATAGCAGCGCTCGCCACCGGTGTAGCAGGTATTTTAGCTGTCGTATCGTATTCGTCGTACTTGGATGATAACGACGTGGTTTTTGCGGCGACATCTATCCCCATGATTATTTTAGGCATTGCCGCAGGCGTGCTTATCGTAGTCAGCGCTATCATGGGTATCATAGGATATTCTCAGGCGTCAAAGGATGATGACTACTTCAAAAAAGCGCTCTACTGCATAATCATCGGCTTTATTCTTTCTTTTGCCGCCAATATTTTAGTTAACCAGACAGGCTTTCTCGGCTGGCTGTGCACGGTTTTCAACGTGCTTAGCGAGGTATCTCACCTTGCAGTTGTCATTTTCTCTGTGATGGGCATTATGAATATGTCTGCAAACTGCCATGAACCCGATATGGTGCGAAAGGGCGCCCTTATCATCAGACTGATCAGCATGGTCTATACCCTGTATATAATCGATCTGTTTGTTATTCGCGTGTTCCGCGACAATGACTTCAACAGAGTCCTTGTGATCGCATTGTCAATTGCTTCGATGGTTCTGTCGGTCGCGCAGTATATACTCTACCTCAACTATCTTCACAGCGCCAAAAAAATGCTGAACAAAAACTGAACACATTCGGTTAAAAGCTGATTGCAACACGCCCCGCGTATGAACAAGATACGCAGGGCGTGTTTTTGGTCGGGATAACAGATTTTTGTGCACATATCCACTTGCTTTTTTGGGTTCTCTTTGATATAATACAAAAAAGAAAGGAGATGATCAGTCTGATTTGTGTGCAAAACTTCACCAAGAAGTACGGTGATAAAACCGTTGTAAACAACATATCGTTTACCGCAAAGGACGGCGCCATCACCGGCTTTATCGGCCACAACGGTGCGGGTAAATCCACCACCATCAAGGCGATAACCGGCGTTATAAAGCCTACAAGCGGTTCCATAAGCATAAACGGGCTTGATATTGCCAAGGACGGAAAAAAGGCAAAGCTGCAGTTTGGCTATGTTTCCGACAGCCCCGACCATTTTCTGCGGCTGAGCGGCATTGAGTATCTGAATTTCATGGCGGATATTTATGACGCACCTGCACAGGGCAGAGCCGCATTTATTGAGGACTATGCCAAACGCTTCGGTATATATGACTCGCTCAAAAACTCGATACTGTCGTATTCTCACGGAATGAGGCAGAAGATAATGGTGATGGGTGCGCTTATACACAATCCGTCCGTTTGGATCCTCGACGAGCCCCTGACGGGACTTGACCCGCAGTCGGCGTTTGAGCTTAAGCAGATGATGCGCGAGCACGTGTCAAAGGGCAATTCCGTATTTTTCTCCACCCACGTGCTTGAGGTGGCGGAAAAGCTTTGCGACGAGATATGCATCATCAAAAGCGGAGAGCTTTTATACAACGGCACTCTTGAAGAGCTTAAGGCGACCCACAAGTCGCAGGCGTCTTTGGAAAACATATTCCTTGAATTAACAGAAACAAAAGATTAACAGGAGGATTATAATGGTTTGGTCAATTGTTTACGCATTTATGGGAGTTTTCGCCATTTTTTACGGCGTTAAAATTTTTCTTACCGGAAAGGTTTCGGCAAGTGAGGAAAGAAAGATCGCGGATTATTCAAACAAGGGCGCACGCACCTATAAGCTGATAAACGCGGTACTGAGTATTTTAGCCGGACTGTGCATCACGGGACAGGGTGTTTTAAGGGTTTTGGAAAATCAAAAGATCGTCGAGGACACCTTCCCCTTCCGTGTCGTTATTTGGGGTATTCTTATCGTTATGGTTATAGTTTACTTTATAATTGCAGCAAAATGCAAGAATATGACCGACGATGAATAATAAAAAAGCAACAGGTAAGCTTTCAAAGGTATTAAAGCTTATTTCTGTTTTGGAAAAATGTAACGGCAAAGCGTCCATAGGCAGCAGCGAAGCGCTCATCTCGCCCAAGGCGGCAAAGATCATGGCTGCCGTGGGTCTGGTATTTTTAACCGGAGCCCTGGCGGTGACGGCTTACTTTGTTGAGCCTTTTATAGCGCCGTATATAGCGTTGCAGGATTTTGCAAAGTCACTTATGATGATACTGCTGCTGCTGACCCTTGTGCTTTCCATAAAAAACATCGTCACGGTGCTATACACCGCCGACGATCTTCCCGTTCTTCTGCCCATGCCCTTTTCGGCAGGACAGATAGTGACCGCCAAGCTGGTGGTATCCCTTAAGTTTCCCGTGATACTCAGCCTTGTACTTGTCAATTCCACCCTTCTCGGGCTTGGCTTCAATGCAGGCATGGGAGCGACATATATAATAGGCACGGTGCTTTCGAGCGTGCTGATCCCGGTAACCGGCCTGGCTGTTGCCGCGCTTATCATAGTGGTGGTGTTCCGCTTGTTCGGCTTTATAAGAAACCGCGACGTTACGCTGGTTCTCGGCGGCGTGTTCACCCTGGCGCTGACATTGGCTTATGTTTTTGCGAGCAACACCTTAAGAGGCGATTCGGGAAGCGCCGCACTCGGCATTTTGTCCTCCGTGGCTTCGTTGTCGAACGGCTTTCCCAACGTCTCTTTTATGAGCAGCTTTATGTTTGACGGCAATGTTTTGGGGCTCCTGATAAGCCTCGCCGTTACCGCTGCCGTAATTTTGCTGGCTTTGGTGGTTATCAAGCTGTTTTATATGTATTCGGCGCTTTCGATGCAGAACACAGGCAAAAGCAACAAAGCTGTCGGCAAAGGCGACCTTGACGGCATAAAGCAGACAAGCGCGCTTAAGGCTCTTACATCATATGAAGCCAAAAATGCGCGCAGAAACCCCGCATACCTGATTTACGGCTTTGCCATGACGTTTATCTGGCCGGTGCTTTTTGTTTTGCCGATGATTTTAGGCAAAGGCTCGTTTTTCAGCATTGTAAAGTATTCTCCCGACACGGGCGCTCTGCTCACATGCGCTCTGCTGCTCGGCATTACGGCGTCCTGCTTTGCCTGCGGCTTCAACATTCTGCCCGTTACCGCATTTTCGCGCGAGGGCGACAGCTTTAACATGCTGCGTTCGATGCCGATAGTCTTCGGCGATTACTACAGAAGCAAGCGCAACTTTTCTATGCTGATATGCTCCCTCGGCAGCGTGGCGTACATTATCATTTTGGGAATTGTATGCACGGCAACGGGAATTGTTTCGGCGGCAAACTGCTGGGTATTTTTGTTCGGCGCGCTTGTCAGCTATCTGTGCAATTCTATTATCATAAACTGTATGCTGATGAACAACGCCAAAAAGCCCGTATTCAACTGGGACAGCGAAACCGAGCTGTCGAGAAAGCTGGGCTGGATAAACATTGTCGCTATTGTGATCGGCTTTGTAGCGTATCTCGCCCTGTTTGCGGCAATTATCGCATCGTCTGCAATTGATATTTCGGCGGTAATGCTCAACGGAATAAGCATAACGCTGATAGGAGCGATCGGCTCCGCAGCCATTGCGCTTGTTATTCTTGCGGTCGCCGCAGCGGTGAACAAGATCTCGGTAAAAAAAGCGGAGAAAAGCCTTTTCTGACCGCAGCATATAATAAACGAATAATATTTGAAAAACGGGACTGTGCCGACGCGCAGTCCCGTTTTTGATCCTGTAAAATATAAATTCGTAATACTATGTCAAATCCCTTGAAAAAGCGGTTTTAAAATCAGGCTGAAAAAATATCGGAAACCCGAAAAAAAGTCCGACTCAAAACCGAGCCGGACTTTTTTGGCGGAGGACAAGTACGTTAGTTTTTACGAAAGCTTCACCTTCGCCTGATGCGGCGTGTTTTGTGCGCGAGCATTGTATAACGCTCTCCCTAATAACGTTCCCCCGGAACGTTTTTACCCGCCTGCGGCGGGCACGGTCGCCTTCAAATCCCTTGTCCTCGGGAAAGTATCGGAAACCCGAAAAAAAGTCCGACTCAAAACCGAGCCGGACTTTTTTGGCGGAGGACAAGGGATTTGAACCCTCGCGCCGTGTTTTAGACGACCTACTCCCTTAGCAGGGGAGCCTCTTCACCACTTGAGTAATCCTCCGTATATGGTAAATTAGATTGATTGTTATTTATGGCGGAGAGAAAGGGATTCGAACCCTTGGTCCCTTGCGGGATCACTAGTTTTCAAGACTAGCTCCTTAAACCACTCGGACATCTCTCCGTAACATGCCCTGTCAGCAATTTGTATTGTAACATATCAACAAAGGTTTGTCAATACCAAATTGGAAATTTCGTTGATAAACGCTCTGCGATAATTGTTCACAGACGCCGCAACCACCTTAATCGCGTCGCTTTGCGTCCGATTTTTCAGCCCTTGACGGCTTTTTCCTTCCGCCTATGCTTTGCAGAACTATTCCGCCGATAATAAGCACGACGGCAACGGCGGCGTTTATCGTGAGCTGTTCCTTAAGCACCACGGCAGAGAGTATCACAGACAGAAACGGCACAAGGTACGCGAGGTTTGCTATGCCTGCCGAATCCTTTGCCTGCTTGAGCGCGATTGCCCACAGCAGATAGGCAACGGCGTTTACGACAATTCCCAGCCATGCAAGCCCTGCCCATTGCAGTCCCGTAACGGGCTGCCATTTTTCAAATATAAGCCCGGCAACGGCAGAGCAAACCGTAACGGTCAGCCATATCCACATCATGGTCACGCCCTGGTCAAGGCTGTGCTTTTTGTTGAGCACCGAAAACAAGCCGTAGCATATCGCGGCGGCAACGCAGGCGGCTATGCCCAAAAGCCTGTTGCCCGACGCCTCGCCGCCCGAGCCCATTGTGAGAACAACAATTCCGGCAAAGGACAGCGCCATGGCGATGATTTTTTTGACCGTAAGCTTTTCTTTCAGGATAATGCAGGCGAAAAGCACTATCATAACAGGCCACAGATAGTTGAGTATGCACGCCTCCTGAGAGCCGAGAACGCCTATGCCGTAGTAATAAAGCGCGGAATACATAAACAGCCCCAAAAAGCCCAGCCCGGACATCATAAGGTAGTCCTTTATTCTGTAAGCCTTCATTTGTTTTATTGAGCCGTTGATGATATTGATGATCAGCAAAAACACAAAGGCGAACGCGCCGCTGACGGCAAGCGCCTCAAAATCGGGGATATCGCTCAGCACAAGCTTGACCACGGTGGCGAGGGTCGCCCAAATGAGCACGGTTATGCATGCGTAAATATAACTTTTTCGCATTGCTGTCATCCTTCTTGTTTTTTTGTGACAAAGAACCGGGCGCTGTGCCCGGTTCGTATTATTGTCTTGTACATTTTTTAAGGCGCGCCTTGCAGCGCTTGAACGACGCGAGTATCCTTTTGTCAAAGGCTCCGCATTCGCCGTTGATTATCATGTCAAACGCCGTGTCGGGAGGGAACGGATCCTTGTAGGCGCGTCTGGCGGTAAGGGCGTCGTAGCAGTCGGCAACCGACACTATGCGTGCGGAAAGGGGTATCTCCTCTCCCCTGAGCCGGTCGGGATAGCCGCTGCCGTCGTCGCGCTCGTGGTGATAGCGGCAGATGTCGTAGCTGACCTTGTAAAAGTCGTCAAACAGCACGTCCTTCATTTTATTGAGCAGAATACAGCCGTGCACCGTGTGGGTCTTCATGTACTCGGTTTCCTCGGGGGTGAGGCGGTCGGGCTTTAGCAGCACATCGTCGCGTATCATTATTTTGCCGATGTCGTGCACGGCGCTGGCGGCGGTTATAAGATAAACCTGCTCGGCGTCGAGCCCAAGCTCGGGATAATCATGCATTATCTGCTGTGCCAGCACCTTGGTGTAGTTTTTTACGCGGCCGACGTGCTCGCCGTTTTCAAGGTTGCGCGCCTCGATAACGCTTGCCAAAAAGTCTATGGTGTGCTGGTGGTTTTCCATCGCCTCGCGCATAAGCGTCATGCTTTTGTTTTCAAGCTCGCTCCAGTAAATGCTGCGTGCGCTCAGGCTGTTAAGCTTGATGTCTGTAAGCTCCGTGTCGAAGGGCATGGTGATATAGTCCGCCGCACCCAGCGAATAAACGCGCTTTTCCGTGCTTGGGTCAGGCGAATCGGTAAACACCACGACCGGTATTTTGTTGGTGACGCCGTCGCGGAACAAAAGGTCGAGCAGCTTCTTTTCCTCTCGGTAAGACGACGAAATGCCGATGAACAGCATGTTGAGAGAGGACAGATTTTCAAGCGCCTGTGCGTGCGCGCGGGTGCAGTTTTCCGCTTCTGTAAGCTCGTAACGCCGCGACAGATACTCGGTAAGGTTCTGGCGGATTGTTTTGCTTCCCGCCAGTAAAGCTGTTTTTTTAGTATCCATAAGGCAGTATAACTCAGCGTCCTGTCGCTGTCATCATTGTAAAGGGAGTCATAAATATAATTTTAAGGTCGCCCAGGGCAGTCCTGTTTTCAATGTAGTTAAGATCCATCTCAACCCATGTTTCAAACGCGATATCGTTGCGGTTGTGGGCTATCTGCCAGTCGCAGGTGATACCGGGGGTAACAATGAGGCGCAGCTTGTGATAGTCGGAATACTCGCTTACCTCGCTGGGGAGAGGCGGACGCGGACCCACAAGGCTCATGTTGCCCAAAAACACGTTGAAAAGCTGGGGCAGCTCGTCAACCGAGAGCTTTCTCAGTATTTTGAACACGGGACCGTCCATTTCGTTCTGCTCCATAAGCTCTTGCTTGCGCTTGTCGGCGTCCTTGTACATGGTGCGGAACTTGAACATCTGAAACTCTTTGCCGTGTCGTCCTATTCTGACCTGCTTATAAAACGGGTTGCCGTGGGGATCGTCTATAAAGATCATAATCGCAACCAAGCCCATGGGAACAATAAGCAGCACAAGCAGGATAGAGGTCACTATGATGTCGAAAACCCTTTTCTTGCGCCAGTAGCTTCTGAAATTTTTTCTTAAAAGCTTTTGCAGCCTTTTTTCGGTTTTTTTATCAATCTTACCATACTCTAAATAAGCCATAATTCAAAACCCTTTATTTGTTGTTCATGCCCGATACTCTCATAACGGCGCCGTACATCCTCTTTTTTAACAACGCAAGCTTTATTTTGTCGTTGCGGCTGAGTATGCGGCTCATGGGAACGGTTTTTACCGCGGTTTTAAGCTTGTTGCTCATTACGCCCTTAAGCCAGTCTGTTCGTTCCTTCATGCTCATGGGGCTTAAGCTTATATTTTTTATGCTGAGCTGCAGATCCCTGACATAGCAGTAGCACAGGGTCTCAAAATGCATGGGACTGTTCAGCAGCCCCCACTCGTGCAGCACGGATTCTATTTTTTCTGACAGATAGAAGTTTTCATCCACCCTTTCGGGGTGGAATGAACCGATGGCAGAGCCTCCGCGTCCCATTGTATAGATATAAAGCGGCGTGTCGGTCAGCGTCACCGTCTTGGGGTTGTACCTGAAATAGCCCGCGTAAAAGATGCCGTCCTCTACCAGCTTTTTTTGATTGAAGCGAACGTGATGCTCCTCGATAAGACTGCGCCTGACCGCCTTTGACCACGCGTAATAAAGCGTTGTGAGCTTGTCAAAATGCGTTTTGAAAGGCTCGTCCGAGAAGGTTCCGTTGAGCGGCGGAGTTATGAGCTTTCTGCCTGTTTCATTGCCGGCTTCATCAACGTATTTTTCGTAGTAGCCGAAGAATACGACGTCGGCGTCGGTTTTTTCTGCCGCCTGCGAAACTGTCTCAACAAACTCGGGAACTATCTCGTCGTCGGGGTCGTAAAAGTGTATGTAGTCGCCGGTAGCCCGGTCAAGCCCGGCGTTGCGAGCAAGCCCTATGCCCTGATTCTTTTGATGGACAGCCTTGAACCGGGGATCCTCAGCCGCCGCCTTGTCTATAAGCTCACCGCAGCCGTCGGGCGAGCCGTCGTCAACCAGGATAGCCTCCCAGTCGGGCACGGTTTGGTTTTTGAGCGACTGTATAGCGCGCGGAAGATACTGCTCTACCTTGTAGATAGGAAGGATAAACGTGATTTTCGGCATAGCTTTTCCCTCACTTATTTGCCCAACCGAGGTACATTTTTGAGATTTTTTCCACCTCGGTGTTTATGTCGTAGCCTGCCGCCCTTACGGGCTCTATGGCTTTTTTACGGTCAAACCGCTCCTCGGCGCAGGCTGTGATTTTTTTCACCCATTCACCGTTTGAAGCGCTTAGCGGAATCTGCGCCGACTGCGGCAGAATAACCACTTCGTCGGTCACCTCCGCCGAGAATATGCACGGCAGTCCCGCCGCCTGAGCCTCTACGCCCACCACGGGCAGCCCCTCAAACAGCGACGGCATAACGAATATGTCCATTGCCATGCAAAGCTCGGGAATGTCGCTTCTCACGCCCAGAAAACGCACCCTGTCCTCAACGCCGAGCTCCTTTGCACGGTCTCGCGTCTGCTCCTCAAGCTCGCCCTCGCCTATCAGCAGCAGCACGGAGTCGGGGACGGCTTTTACAAGCTCTGCAAATATCTCTATCAGCCGTTTGTGGTTCTTTTGCAGATTGAAGCGTCCGATATGCCCCGCAACAAGGCTGTCGCCGAGGTTCAGCTCTCTTCTTACGCGTGTGCGGGTGTCGTCGTTGAAGGTAAAGCTTTGGGGGTCTATCGCGTTGTGCATGGTAAAGCCGCGCTCCTCCCAGCGCTTTTTGCCGAAGTAATATATGCCGGCGTCACGTCCGCAGGCGAAGTATTCGGTTGCCGTGCGCGGAATGAACGACTTGCAAAACACCTTGAGCGGATACTTGTAGTCGCGGATTATCTGCGTGTTGTGGGCGTGGGCTATTCTTACGCCGAGCCCCGCCTTTTGCGCGCCCTTAAGGGCGTATTCCATCATGCCCTCGTTGTGCCCGTGAAGAATTTTTATGTCGGGGTTGTCGTGAAGCAGCTCCTTCATAAACTTGATATAGGGCGGATATTTCCACGGACTGAGCCCCGGGCTGACATACACGTTGCCGCCCATGGAGCGAATCTCGTCGTCATAGGCTCCGGGCTTGGGCTTGTTCGCCAGAAAGTCGAACTGTATTTTTTCACGGTCGATGCGGCGGTAATAGTTCATAAGCATGGTTTCTATTCCCGCTCTGTCCATATTGCTGACCGAATGAAGAACACGGATCACGTAACCCCTCCCTTTTGCACCGTCCGCTCATCTACAAGCTGCATAAAGTCGTCGCGTGACGGCGGACTCCATTTTGCTTTTTCCGCTTTTATCTCACTCGTTTTGTTTGTGCTATATACTCCGTAGGCAAGCGGTATAAGGCGCATGCCCATCATACACCAGAAGTAGAACGCCGTATTGTCGGTAAGATATGTTATGGACATAAGCGTCATTACCGACATGTACAGCACCGCGGTGTCGGCGTTGAAAAACTTTTTGATAAGCGCCGGAAAAACTATATACTGCACGCCCGACCAGATAACCAGCCCGGGTGCGCCGAATTCTATGAATACCTTTAATATATCGTTGTGCAGCGGATACGCCTGATCTATCAACTTAAGGTGATAGAGCTCTGAAACTATGACCGCATCTACGGTGCCGAAGCCCGAGCCCATATACAGGGGCGAAAACGTGTAGTAACGCTTGGCAAGCTCCCATATATAGTCGCGTCCCATCATATCAACGCCAAACTGGTTGGCGAGATATTGCAATCCCTTGTTATAAACAAAGTATAGAAAAACAACAAAGAAAATTGTCCAGAATATGCCTATACCCATTACGTGGCGCATGGGGTTTTTGCGCTTTCTGAGCGAGCGCGCCAGCAGGATGATCAGAGGTATGCAAACGATAAGCAGACGCTTGAAGCCGCAGAACAGGAAGAATATCGAGCAGCCGATGTGGATGTAGTTTTTGTACTTTTGGCTTTGATCCTCGCGCGGCGCAAACACCGCGTAGTAGAGTATGAAAAGCCCGTACAAAAAGGTTATTTCGTGTATCTCAAGGGCGAGCGCATAGCCGCTGCCGTCGCCCATGTTTATTATCATGTTGAAAAGTGATTCCATGCTTGCCGCAGGGCCGCCGTAATTGGGCATCTGCATAATGGCTATCAGGGCGTTGGCAATGTAAATGCCCGTGGCGAAGTAGTCTATCGCCTTGTGCCCGAAGATATACACCGCAGCTATTGCCACAAGTACGGCTATAGTTTGGAAGAGCATTTTCTCTCCTCCGCGCGTCATCGCCTTGTTGCCTGTGAAGTTCATTACCCAAAGCAGAGCCGACCACAGGCAAAGCGCCGCCCAGTAGATGATATAGCACAGGGACATGGGACCTATCACCCTGAAGCGCCTGAGGTTGCCTCTGAAAATGAGCACCAAAAACGCCATTACCAGCACCAGCATGGTTATCGCCTTGGGCAGACCGCCGTATTGGGCGTTGAGCGTTTTATCCTCGCCCAGACCCGACAGCACTATCGTGATGATGAACACAAAGGGCAGCCACTTGGGATAGTCAAAATCGATCGACTTGCCCTCGACAAGGCTCGCCCTTGCGCGGTAGTTCTTTTTCAGGGAACCGCGCCCGTAATATTTCTTTACAAGAATTTTAGATACATCCTTCAGACCCGGCTCCCCCTTTCAAATTATCAATTAAAACTCTAATCTCTGATCTCTCTTCCCGGTTATCCGATCTTCTTCATGGCAGCCCTTAGGATTCCGCGAATCTCATAGTTGCCCTCGTCGGTGGTGATGGCATAAACCGCCTTGTATTCCATTTTGTAGTCGGGGTTGATGTTGTTGTACTCCTGAATCTGGGTGTCAAACACATCTATGATGGTGTCGGCGCGCTTTGCATTGCATTGCGGTGTGAAGATAACGAACCTGCCTGCGCCGTTGTAGCCCACAAAGCTGTTTTCGTCGCCCATTGCGTTTACAAGACCCGCAAAGTCCTTGAGGATCTTATCGGCAACCTTGTAGCCGTATTTTTGGGTGTGGTCGAACAGCGACGAATACAGCACATAGATACAGGCGT
Organism: uncultured Ruminococcus sp.; assembly: GCA_902798365.1. GTDB lineage: Bacteria > Bacillota > Clostridia > Oscillospirales > Acutalibacteraceae > Ruminococcoides. Next base: position 23,001 of record CADBWP010000020.1, on the reverse strand, counting down.
AGTTGTCGGGCAGAATATCCTTGGACATCTCGTCGATAAAAATGTCGATCTGCTCGCGGTTTGCCAGACCCGTCTTTTTGTCGGTGTAGAGTATAAACTTTGCAAAGTCGCCCGCTCTGCCGAATACTATCGCAAGCACTATGCCTGCCACAAGGAAGAATACAAAGCCTATGGCAAGGTACATGTTTGTGTTGATAGACGCCTTTACCGTTATTGAGTTGTACATTTTAAGGTACTCGGCGCTGAGCACGTTGTTGAACTCTCGGCTGGTCTCGCTGACTATGTCGTAGTACTCGTACAGCTTTTTTTCATAATTGTTGATAAGTGCGGAAAGCTCCTCGTGCTGAGCCTCGGTTCCGCTGCTGCCGGAACCGATCTCGCCGAATACCGACAGCAGATACTCCTTGTATTTGCGGTCGATAACGCTTTTTCTTATGCTTTTGTCAAGATCGACATACTCGTTTATCAGCTTGTCGTACTCTATCTCAACGTCGGCGTGGTGGTCGTTTTCCTCAACCTGCTTTAAGATGTAGTCGGTCTCGGTGCCCTTGCCGTCCTTGCTGTAGTGGTACTCGAGCATGTCCTTGTTTTTGTCGGAGTAGTTGACGATGATCTTGTACAGATAGTCGCGCCGGTCGGAATTTGTTTTTTCCGTTCGGTTCATTTCCTTTATCTGATTCGTAAGCGATTTTCTGAGCACGTCGCCGTCGATAACCTGGGGACCGTCGATGACCTTGGCGTAAAGCGAGGGAATCACATAGTCGATGAACTCCTTGTAGATGTCGCACAGGTCGGCGTAGGAATAGCCCGTCACCGACGAACGGTAGTCGGGGTATTTGTCCTTTTTCTTTTTGAGATGATTGTACATCTCGTTTGTGTCGTTTTCGAGAATCCAGATAGCCTCGTAAAAATCGTAGCCCTTTTGAAGCAGATTGTAGGACGGGTTGATCTCGAGCTGCTCTTCAACGTGCTTTTCGGTATAGACGGTAAAGTAGCTCTGCAAAATGGCGTCGAGCACATTGCTGGCATAGGAGCTGCCCTTGCTGCCGCCCACGGTAAGCCCCACCTCGTACATGTCGGGCGTATATACTACCTCTTCGCCCTTGTCGAGCAGCGCCTCCTGCTTTATCTTTTCTTCCTCGGGGATGATCCCGTTGACATAGCAGCTGGAGCGGATTATGTTCATGGACTCGTCGATGCCGAGCGAATCCATTGCCTGGGCGATAACGGTGGATGAATAGATCTCGTTAACGTCAAGCTCGGTTCCGTCGGGGTTCATTCCCTCGTTTATATTTTCGTTTGTATAGCGGATTGTCGCCTTGGCGGTGTAGTTTTGATTGCGGCTGCAATAAACATAAACCAGTGCCGTGCCCACTATGGTTACGGCGAGCACAAGCAGCCCGAACCGCTTAAAATACCGAAGTAAGTCAAATTTTTGCATTTTTCTTCTTCTTTCTGTTTCTTGTCAGCAAAAGGATAAACAGCAGCACGAATAACGCGAGCATCGCCAAAAATACCTTTATCAGCGATTCCTTAATGTCTATCCTTTGCATAAACGATTTTTCGGAGTAGCTGAATACAAGATAATTCTGCGTTTTGTGCTTTATGTATGACACATCAAGCAGCTTCAGCTGTTCCGCGGTTCGGTTGACGTCGTCGTTGAGCGCCACTATCATCTCGGCGGCGGTCTTTAGGCTTTTATCGGGATCGCTTGACCCTGCCTTGATCTGCGAGATAAGATAGTCGGTGTCGGTGATTGACTTCTTGTACGACATAGCCTCCTCAAGCTCGGAGTCGGCGTTTGCCGCCATCGTGTCGGTCGCGGTCTTGGTGCGCGACATGTAGTATTCGTTCATCGTATCTACCGAGGGGATCATAACAATCGCGCTCATCGCCTCGTCATACAGCTTTATACCGTTGTTGTCGGCGTCGTAATACGCCATATAGCGGTCATAGGACAGGGTCTCTATGCGGTTTTTGTAGGTTTCAAGCGAAACAAGCTCGTCCCTGTCCTTTGAAACTCCCGTTTCAAGAATGTATGCATAGATGTTTTCAACGTCGTAGTTGTTGAGGTTTTCAACATCCTTCAAAAGCGAGTTGAAGCTGAGCCCGGTCTCGTCGTCGGTGTAGCTTTTGTTCTCCTTCATCCTCATGCGGATGTAGCGGTCTATCTGGTTTAGCTTTACCTCGAGCGAGCTCAGGGAGATGTACGGCTCGCCGTCGGTGCCTATAAGCGGAGTGTAGTTGAGCACCGACTTGTTGTCGCCGTAGTTTTCAAGAAAGTAGCTTTTGTAGGTGCTGCATATAAGCTTTATCATGTCGTCTGCGCCGGGCATGTGCGCCGCCTTGTTTTTCAGGCGCTTCTGATTGTAAGAGATCTTATATGACGTGCTGATGTAGCCGTTGCTGCTGCTTCCCTTATCGACATATTTTACCGATACACAATCGGCAAGCTCATCCCATGTGACGTCGTTGCTTATGCCCGCCGCCTCTACGACGCGCGACATAACGTTTTCGCTTACAAGCTCCGAAATATTGAAGCGGGTGGAGTTTGGGTTGAGTCCCTCCGACGCCTCGGAGTAGTTGAGCGACATGCCCGCCGAGGAAAATGTGGAATTTGTGTAGTAATTGAGCACGCACAGACCGATAAGAAGCGCAAGCGCAAGCGAGAGTATCTTGAATCTGTGCCTGAAAAACTTTGATGCCGACTGCTTTAGCGCCTGCATTATTTTTTCCGTCATATCATGTTACCTCAGTACCATTTTATATCTATTACCGCCAGCTCCGGTGTGTTGAACATTCGCGGAACCTTGCCCGAGTTTCCGAGACCCTTGCTTACAAACAGCGTAGCGCCGTTTTTCAGCTCATAAAGTCCGCCGTCAAATTTGGGGAAAAAGCCCTCCTCGGCGCTGTAAAGTCCGCCCACCACGGGCAGCCTTATAATTCCGCCGTGGGTATGACCCGCAATGCCCAGGTCAAAGCGGTAGCTCTCGAGCCTTTCCGTAAACAGCGTGGGCACGTGGGCACAGCATATGCGGTAGGCTATGCTTGAAGCGTCAAGGTTGTCCATGGTATCTTTGCCGCCGTATTGGTCGTATTCGTCTATACCGCCGGATACTCCGACAAGCTCAATGTTATTATTCTTTATTCGGACATCAACGCATTTGTTTACAAGGGTCACCATGCCTGTCGCCTTGAATTTTTCCCTGAGCTCCTCGTCGTGCTCCAAATAAACCTTTTCGTCCTCGTGGTTGCCCATTATGCCGAAAAACGGAGCGATGCCGGCAAGGCGCTCGCACAGGCTAAGCATGCTGTCATAGTTCTTTTCGCCGTAGGTTACAAGGTCGCCTGCCGAGATGATAAGGTCGGGGTGCAGCGCCTCGATCGCCTCTACAAGGTCGTCGTTGTTTTTGCCGTACTCGCTGAGATGAACGTCGGAAATAACCACCACGCGTATCTCTGCGGAAACGCGAACCGACTCAACGTGATAGAAGTTTATGTCAAAGTTCTTTTTGCAGTAGTCTATGTTCCACAGACAGCCGCCCACGCAGCCGAGCAGTATGCCTAAAATAATTAGCGGAGTGATGAACCTGCCGCGCGGCTTTTTCCGTTTTTTCAGCTCTTTTTTGCGCGCCTTTTTCTCCTTGTGTTTTATTCTGCGGTTTTTAACAAATGCCGCGAATCTTTTGAACAGCTGCTTTGCGTGCGCGCTCAGATCGTCGTCCGCTTCCTCCTCTTTTGCCGGAACCTCCGCCTTCGGCGCGGTCTCGTTCCGGCTTGCCAAGGAGCCCTCGGCGACAGCTGCCTCTGCCGCAGACCCGGTGTTTTCTTCGGCGGCTTCGGGCGCCGCTTCGGGCGCTGCTTCGGCGGTTTTTGAGCCGATTACCTTCTCGCGCAGCTTCTTTTTTGCTTCCTCTATCTGCATTTTACGTTCCTTTTTGTATTCTTTGATTTTTTTACGTTTTTCTTTTGTCAGCTGCTCCCGAAAATACGGGTTACGGGCATTCCGCTTCATTTCCTGATTTGCAGGCTCTGCCTTGGGCGTTTTTCGCATACCGCTCAAGGCATCTGTAAATTTTTCTTCGCTCATACGGAACACCACCTTTCTATGGTTAATTTGATAAAAATTGCGATCAAGGCCGGCGGCTGTCAGCCCTTGCCGAGCTTTCTTTTTACAAGCTCAACGCACTTTTTGGGCAGCACCTTGAGCGTTTTCCACTCTACTATGAAATTGACCGCAATGAACAGGGCGCCTATCCAAAGTGTATTCAGCGCGGCGATTCCTATGACATAAAGATAGCTTACCGCCTCGCAGCCCTGTGTTCCTATAAAGAACAGTATCACCGCGCACAATGCGGAGTTTGCCAGTATCTTGATATACTTTCTTAATATGCCGCCCTCGAAAATATTTTTTCCGCAGAAGAATATTGTAATGTTCACGCGGTAGAGCAGAGCGGCGATGGTGCCGATAAGGCAGCCGATTATTCCCAGAAAATAAGTGGCAACCACCGAAACGCTTATGTTTATTATCATTTCCACAATGGCGTGGCTGCGCGTTGCGTCGAATTTTCCGGCGACGTTCACCACCTGCAACAGCGGATGCTTAAGCGTGGTGAGCAGGTTTACCACCGTGAACATGATAACATACAGCGTACTGATGTATTCCACGTCGTTTACGCCCTTTGTGTATAGCGTAAGGAAGGGCAGCAGAAACGCCGCCAGCACCGTGTGACACATGAACGACATCATGTACAGCACGGTCTCGTACAGCTCGTAGGTCTTTAGGAACCGCTCCTTTACGGTGTGGTAGAGCTGACCGAGGCGGAAGTTTATGGCGCCCACGAAAATCTGGACGATTTTGTCGAAATTTGAGAAGAACAGCATATATATGACATATACGCTGGCGTATTTCATGCCGAGTATCACCGACAGAATAACGGTGTCGGTGTTTTTGAAAATGACCTGCGAGATCTGATGGATAAGCACCGAGCCCTTTTGCGAAAGCGCCTTTAGGTCGGGGGTGTCCTTCCAGTTCACCCACGGATATTTCTTTCTGACATAAAGCGCCATTGCGCCGACTTGGAAGAAGGTGGGCACCATGTATGACGCCTGAATGAGCAGCAGGTCGTCGGTCACGAGCAGCAGCACAAGCGTGAGCACCTTGCCGATGACAAAGGTTGCTGTGTATATATAGCCGTATATGTAATTCTTTCCGTCAACCTCGAGCAACGGGCGGTATTTTCCCTGAAAGAAAAATGTGATGACGCCCGGTGTTCCGTAAAACACGATTATGGTAAAAACCGTGAAGTAATCGAGCGAGGTCTGCATGACTATCGGATAGAACACCGCCAGCACAAGGGTTATGCCGGCATACAGCATGCCCGTCCTCAGGTAATAGTGGCGCGTGGCGGCGAGGATTGAATTGATAGTCTGCTTTTCGCCGTTTGCTATCGGCTTGTAGAGCGCATACTGCGCGTTCAGTCCCACGCCTGCCTCGAGCAGCGCCATATAGGCAAAAATGTCCTTGACCGTGCTGACAAGTCCGTTGACGTCGGAGCCGAAGCTGACAAGATACAGCCTGGGCAGGATAAGCCCGAATACTATTACAACGCCGTTGTATATGAACTGTGAAAAGATATTTCTGACGATTCGCCGTCTTTTTTCGGATTCGCTTACTACAGCGGGCTGAGAATTATCCATCTTGCTTCTTGCTTTCCTTTTTCGTTTTTTTCCGTTTTTTGCTGTCTATAACTTTTTCATACATTTCAAGATGCTTGTCAACCACCCTGTCGTAGGAGTAGTTCTTCTCTACAAATGCCCTTTGTCCGTCGGGATCGGGAGCCTCTGCCTCGGTCGCCTTCACAAGCATTTCGGCAAGGCTGTCGGTATCGCTCGTTTTAAAACTGAAGCCGAAGTCGCCCAGCACGCAGGTGTTTTCGGGAATGTCGCTTACAAGGCACTTTTTGCCAAGGCTCATCGCCTCCAAAAGCGTGAGCGCAAGCCCCTCGGTGTGGCTGGGCAGCACATACAGATCGCAATTGCTGTACAATTCATACAACAGCTCGCCGCCGGCAAAGCCCGTAAAAACTATGTTGTCGCAGCCCTCGGCTGCCGCTTTTATCTGTGCACCGAACTCGTTGTCGGGAACCTCCCCGGCAATGACAAGCTTCTTTTTGCACGCGGACTTTTTGTAGCCCTCTATCAGATCCTGCGGCCCCTTTTCGGGAGAGATGCGCCCCACATAAAGCACATAGTCGCCGCCCTCAAGCCCGAAGCGCTCCGTTATCAGCTTTGGCGGAGTATCCGGTATGGAGCTTACGCCGTTGATTATCAGCGTGGTATCGCGGCCGTAGGTGTCAAGAAAATACTGATGCATGTCCTCGGACAGCACAACGATGTCGTCGGCGAATTTTGCGGCGATCTTCTCGCCCAGCTTAAGGTATTTTTTCGCAAAGCTACCCCATTTATCCACGCGCCAGTTAAGCCCGTGGATGGTGGCGACGGTGTTCTTCCTAAAGAGCTTTGCAAGGAACATGGGAACGCACGGACCTATTGCGTGATAATGAACTATATCATATTTCTTTGGGAGAATTTTAAATGTTGCGAAAAACGACGACAGAAAGGCGTTGAGCGACTGTCGCTTAAACGTGAAGGTGCCCACTCTTTTTACTCCCATCACAACGGGGTCGCCCTCGATTTTTCCCCTGTCATACACCGTGACGTCGATGCCGCGCGCCGCCATTCTTGACGCAAGCTCAAGCACTACTACCTCAACGCCTCCCGAGCGTGTGGGAAATTGCTTGTGACCCAGCATTGCAACCTTCATAATTATCGCCTCCGCCCTAAAGATATACTTACAGACATACCTATAATTATAACTATTCTAACACATCTCTGCATATTTTTCAAGATTTTTTGAAAATATTCAACAATAAATTGACAAAATTCCAAAATTATTTTAAAATATAGAAAATACGACAAATAAGGGTGAGGCATATGAGCAAAGAATTTGGTTACTCCGTGGCGATTCGCACTTTGGGCACGGCAGGCGAAAAGTACGAAAAGCTGCTGCACAGCATAAAGGAACAAACGATAAGCCCCGAAAAGATAGTTGTGGTGCTGCCCGAGGGCTTTGCTCCGCCTGCGCCCGTACTTGGCTGCGAGGAGTTTATTTTCTCCGCCAAGGGCATGGTGCCGCAGAGGCTTGCCGCGCTGGACAAAATTGACAGCGCATACACACTTTTCTGCGACGACGACGTCGAGCTTATCCCCGAGTTTATGGAACGTCTTGCCGACGCGCTTGTAAATCACGGCTACAGCGCCGCCGCAGGTCCTCTGCTCAGCTTTTTCCCGCCCAAGAGCATAGTTCCCTTTGTGGGCTCTGTCGTGGGCGAGGCGAGCGTTATGGTACACGGCAGGCGCGACTCCTATGTGCACATTTTAGGCACGGGCGGCTTCTCCTACAACCGCTCCATCGACCTTGACAGCCACAAAATCTACAAGACCGAATCCGTGGCAGGCACCTGCTTTTGTGCAAACACCGCCGCGATGAAGGCTGTATCCATGTATGACGAGATGTGGCTTGAAAAAAACGGCTTTGCCGCGTGGGAGGACAGGGTCATGCTGTCCAAGCTTATAGTGAACGGCTACAGGGCTTGTGTGGTGTCCGACGCGAAGTACGAGCACAACGACGGCAAGACCTCGGTAAAGAAGCTTAAGCTCGAGCCAATATTCGCGCGCGGCTTCAACCATTATGTGTATTGGCACAGGTTCCTTTACAGCACGGCAAAAACGGGCGGCAGGCGCGCGTGGCTGCGGTTTTGCAAGAGCTACTACAAGGTGATGTTCAAGCTGTATTACAGCCTTAGGGTTCTGGCAAAGCAATCTCAAAAGGAAGAAAAAAAGGCGTGGATAAAGGGCTGGAACGCAGGCGCGGATTACGTTGAAACAAAAGAGTACAAGGCGATACCGCCGGCAATAATAAAATAATTCTTTTAGGTCGGGAAGAAAGGTTTTTCTTTTGAGAAACGTTTTTTCCCGACCGTTTTGTTTAAGCGTAAAATAAACAACCCGGGTCGGGAAGAAAGGTTTTTCTTATGAGAAGCGTTTTTATCCCGACCGTTTTGTTTAAGCGTAAAATAAACAACCCGGGTCGGGAAGAAAGGTTTTTTATGAGAAGCATTTTTTCCGACCGTTTTTTGAGCGGTCGGTCGGCGGACACATACCCCAAGCTCTGACCTGCTATGCACTTTTCATAAAATATAGCGGTAAAACAACGAAAGATAGGATTATAAAACATTGTAATTTCCGCCGTTTTATGTTATATTTACAGGTGGAGAGGCATGTGCTCTCCTGCAAAAAACACGCGTTATTCTTACCAATCTTTCTTACGGAGGGACTTTTATGGATATTAAGGAACTGTACAACAGCTGGTGCGAGAACGCCGTTGAGGACGCCGATCTTATCAGCGAGCTTAAAAGCATCAAGGACGACGAAAACGAGATATACGAGCGCTTTTACACCACGCTCAAGTTTGGCACGGCGGGTCTGCGCGGCGTTATCGGCGCAGGCACAAACCGCATGAACATCTATGTTGTGCGTCAGGCAACACAGGGTCTTGCCAACTATGTGCTGGGCAAATACGGCAAGGGCGCCGTGGCGATCTCTCACGACAGCCGCATAAAGGCAGACCTGTTTATGATCGAGGCGGCAAGGGTGCTGGCAGGCAACGGCATTAAGGTGTATATAACACGCGAGCTTCAGCCCACGCCCGTGCTTTCTTATCTTGTGCGCTACTTTAAGTGTCAGGCGGGCATAATGGTGACCGCCAGCCACAATCCCGCAAAATACAACGGCTACAAGGCATACGGCGAGGACGGCTGTCAGATGACCGACAACGCCGCCGCCGCTGTTTATGACGAGATAACAAAGCTTGACATGTTTGCCGACGTTAAGACAGCCGACTTTGACGAGGCGCTTTCGTCCGGCATGATTGAGTATGTTGACGACAGCGTTTATGACAGCTATCTTGAAAAGGTGCTTGAGCAGCAGGTGAACCCCGGCATTTGCAAGGGCGCCGACCTCAAGGTGGTTTATACTCCCCTTAACGGTGCAGGCAACAAGCTTGTGCGCAAGGTTCTCAACAAAATAGGCGTTGAGCAGATAGAGCTTGTAAAGGAGCAGGAGCTGCCCGACGGCAACTTTACCACCTGCCCCTACCCCAACCCCGAAATAAGAGAAGCCTTACAGCTTGGTCTTGAGCTTTGCGACAAGGTTCAGCCCGACCTTCTGCTTGCCACCGATCCCGACTCCGACCGCGTGGGCATAGCCGTTAAAGACTACGACGGCAGCTACCGCCTTATCTCGGGCAACGAGGACGGCGTTATGCTTACAAACTACATCCTGTCGTGCAAAAAGGCGGCAGGCACCCTGCCCGAACGCCCCGTGGTGGTAAAGACCATAGTGACCACAAAGCTTATTGCAAGGCTCTGCGACAAATACGGCTGCGAGCTTAAAAACGTGCTGACAGGCTTTAAATACATCGGCGAGGTAATACTCAACCTTGAAAAGAACAACGAGGAAGACCGCTATCTGTTCGGCTTTGAAGAGAGCTACGGCTATCTGTCGGGCACCTATGTAAGAGACAAGGACGCCGTTGTCGCCTCTATGCTCATTGCGGAAATGGCTGCGTATTACAAGAAGCAGGGCAAGTCTCTTGCCGAGGTCATAGACGGTCTGTACGACGAGTTCGGCTACTACCTCAACAAAACCTTCGCCTTTGAGTTTGACGGCGCGGCAGGCATGCAGAGGATGGCAGACATTATGTCGGGCGTGAGAAACGACCTGCCCAAGGAGATCGCGGGCTTTAAGGTAGTTAAGGTTTCGGACTATCAGCTCAAAAAGGAAACCGACCTTGCCACGGGCGAGGAAACAGCCCTCACCCTCCCCACCTCCAACGTTATTGCCCTTCACCTTGAGAACGACAACGCCGTTATCATTCGTCCCAGCGGCACCGAGCCCAAGATCAAGCTTTATGTGACCGCCGTAGGCTCCGACAAGGCAAACGCCGAGGAAGTGTGCGAAAGGTTAGTGAAGGCGTCCGAGGATATTCTGGGGCTCAACTGATTTTTTGATTACCGTTGATCGAAATAAAAAAAGCGGCAGCGCAAAGCCTTTTGGCTCTGCGCTGCTTTGTTGTGTATTTCAGTCTTTCTTTGGCAGGGTTTGATAGTCCGCCCATTTTGCCAAATGTCTTGTGAGCGTGATCCTGTCCTTGGCGTTAACAGCGCCGTCGTCGGTAACGTCGGCGTTTTCCGTGTTGATATTTGCGTAATCCGCCCACCTTGCCAGATGACGGGTCAGGGTAATTCTGTCCTTCGCATTGACAGCGCCGTCACCGTCAACGTCGCCGAAAACTATTTCCGATCCTGTTTTTGGTATTATCTGCGGCTCAATAAGCCAATAGCCGCAATGCTTGCAGCGCACGCCGTCGGTCGAGCCCTCTTGAGTGTAGGTCGCAGGGACAGCAGGAACTATCTCATATTCGTGCTGCAAAGCGGGGATGACCTCCTGCGCCGTAATGATCTCTCCGCAGACGGAGCAATGGCTTCCCTCGGTCAGTCCTGTTTTGCCGCATGACGGCGCAACGGCTTCATCTGCAACAACCGTGTGCGGTAGCTTAGGAATTGCTTCGGAGGCTACATAAACCTCGCCGCAGCGCTCACAGCAGGAGCCGATCGTATGTCCCTCGTGAGAACAGGTCGGCGCAAGATAGGGGACTATCACAGGCTTGTGACCCAATGCAGGGACTTCCTCCTGCGCCGTCAGGATCGCACCGCACACAGAGCAATGACTTCCCTCGGTCAAGCCCGGTTCGGTGCAGTTTGGAGAAACGGCGTTGTCCGTAACCGGCTTGTGTCCTGTTGCGGGAATCGTCAGGTGCTCAGACAATATTTGGTTGCAATCACTACAATAAACATAATCCGTTAATCCGTCGTTAACACAATCGGCAGGATAACCTTTGTCAACCGACACGGAGTTATGAACGCAAATCGGTTGAAGAACTCCGTCAACCACACGAAACTGTTCGTCGTATGCGGTTTTAATTCCCATATTGATCACTCTGAAATCAACTGTTGTATCAAAATAGTCGAGTTGTTTAAAAGTAAACGATGCAAGCGTCTGTCCTTTTGCAATATGATATGGATTTTCGCTGCTCGTAAAATTACCGGTCATGCAATAATCGGTCGAATCGGCGGTTACCATCATATCGTCCGAAAAATAGCTCTCTGAAATCAGTTCCAGCTTATTTTTGTCATAATCCAAGCCAAAATCAAAACAGCTGACATCTAATGCTTCAATTGCAGTAAACGCAATTGTCGCTGTATCTCTCCCCGAAAAATCGTACATTGTAACATTTACCGACGGGCTGTAGTTGGAAATACCGCTAACCTTCAGCCAGGGAACAGCTGTCGTTTCCTCAACTATTGTTGTGGGCTCCTCTGTAACCGGTTCTGCTGTAGTCGGCTCTATTGTTGTAGGTTCTTCCGTGGGTTCATATGTAGGCTCGTATGTAGGCTCGTATGTAGGTTCATATGTTGTCGGCTCATCGGGATATTCATCGTTAAACAGAAAACCGTTTTCATATGCATATCTTTCTGCCGATGTGCCCGGTTCTCCATAAATTATAAATCCATCCATCTTATAACAATTAACATATTCATAATAACCAACATACGCATAACCTAATGCAAATTCACCGATACGTGTAACACCGGCAGGAATAGTTATGGCGTTAAGGCTTGTGCAGTCGTAAAACGCAAAATGGCCAATGTTTGTCACGCCATTGCCAATGATAACGCTTGTCAGTCCGGTACAGCCGGAAAATGCATAATCGCCTATATTCGTCACGCTGTCGGGAATAGTTACGCTTGTCAGTCCGGTGCAGTAGGAAAACGTACCCGCGTCAATGCTCGTCACGCTGTCGGGGATAGTGACGCTTGTAAGCCCGGTACGACCGGGAAACGCATAAACGCCGATTGCCTTCGTTCCGTCTTTAATAACAATGGAAGTATTGTCGGGCATGGTTCCTTTGTAACTATAAACAACCTTTCCGGCATAAACCAAACCGTCAGGTTGGTTATTGTACCATGCTGTGTTATAAAACGCATAATTGCCAATGCTCGTTACGCTGTCGGGAATAGTGATTTCGGTCAGCTCAGTACAGCCGGAAAACACAGACATGCCAATGCTTGTTACTCCGTCGGGAATTGTAACGCCGGTCAGTCCGGTGCAGCTGTTAAACGCTCCCGTGCCTATGCAGGTCACGCTGTCGGGAATAGTGACGCTTGTCAACCCGGTGCAGCCGCGAAACGCATACTCGCCAATGCTCATCACGCTGTTGCCAATGGTGACATTTGTCAGTTCGGTGCAGCCGTAAAATGCAGTTTTTCCTATGCCGGTTACACCGTCTTCGATAACGACCGAAGTCATGCTATATCCCCACGGTGCAGTCGTTCTATAAACATTGGACACCTTTTGGTAACTGTAGTTCCCCATAGCACCGTTGCCGCTGATTGTCAGCACGCCGTTATTGAGCGTCCATGTGCAGTCGCCGGTGGTGCCGCTTGTTGCGCCGGCGGTTTTATGCTCTGTTTCGGCAGCCGTAACCGAAAACATCACAGCGTTAAAAACGCCGAAAAGCAGGGACACGGCAAGTAAAAGTGATATAGCCTTTTTCGACATACAAAAACCTCCCCGATAGATTTGATTAAGCCGGCTGAAACAAAAAAGTCAATGCCTTACATGATAATATTACCACATCATTGCCTGTATGGCAATCCAAAAAAATCGCAATATTTTTGGCTGATATGCACACTAAAAGCGAGGCAACAACCGCTGCCTCGCTGTAGTTTTTGAAAATTAAACTGTTCCGATTGAACGGGTAAATCACTTGCCCATTGGACTGCTCTCCAATCATAAGATATGAACCGTTTAATTGATAGGTATTACATTGGACTCTTCTCCGATTCTAATAGGATACCGTTTTAAAGCTTGAAATTCTCATGGGACTAATCCCCCTATCAATGTGATTTATAAGCTTAACCAAATCGGTGAAACCACCATGTAAGGAAATATTAAATTGTAAGAAAACCGGCTCACCCTACTCTTTAAGGCTTGACGAACGGTTACTTATCAAGGCAGAAGCTTAATATATGTAAATGAAAGTTTGGTGTTTCGTCATTTTCACTTCTGCAACGGACTGCGGTCTTAATCCAACTCTTAATACTTTGTTAAAGAACAATCAACTGATTAGCCGACCCGGCTTGTTAAGTCCTGCTCATCTCACCCGAAAGCATCGGGTCCGATACATTGGGCGGTAAGCTCCGAATATAGTCTTTGATATGTCGGACAGTAAATACTTTAACTTTCATATTAAAGACCTCCTTGTTTTTATCTTGTCTATATTATACATTAAGTTTTCTACTATGTCAATACTTTCTATAAAAATATTTAAATTTTTATTTTTGGAAAAAGCCTTGAAAATCAAAAAACCATGTGCTATAATAATAGATGTGAGTGACGCTTAACAGCCCCGTTTTCGGTATGGGGCTGTTCTTTTTTTATACGATATTGAAGTTTTACGGCAAAAAGTGCCGATAAACGCCGGCGGGGTGTCGGTATATGTTTTATCCTCTTTCGGAAACCCGGCAAATAAAAAAAGAGAGCCCAAAAAAGGCTCTCACGGTTTTTTGAAAAATCAGTTTTCTCTGCCAAGCAGGTAATCGACCGAAACCTCGAGGATATCGGCAAGCGCCACCAGCTCAACATCGGTTACGAAGCGGATCTGACCCTCCAGCTTGGAAAGACCGGACGCGTTCATATCAACACCGTTGACCTGCAGCTGCGCCAGCAATTCCTTTTGCTTCATGCCCTTTTGCTTGCGGACAAGCTCGACGCGGTTGCCTACCAGATTCCTGTCTCCAAGTTCCTGCTTGCGTAATCTCATTGTTCTCTCTCCATATCCTTAATTCTTTTTTAAAATTCTTTAAAAACATTGTGACACTATTATAATACTTTATAAGAAAAAAAGCAAGTGTTTTTGTAAATAAATTTAAAAAAATGAAATTTTTTGCCTGATTCAGTTACATTTTAGAGTTTTATTATAAGTGTTGTATAGCAGACAGGATTTTAATTAAGGATATATTGGTTATATTTTACAGTATTTTTACCCTTGTGGAAAGACGTTGGGACTGTTAAAAAGCACCCGGTTCAATGTTAAGGATTGTTGGAATTGTTGATAACGGTCGATTTTCAGGGTAATTACTACAAAAATTACAAAAAGATTACAGCAAAAGCAACAGTTTTTTTGATGCAACAAAGACGGTCGGGAACACAAGCCCTTGCCCAAGCAAGCCTGTCTTCCCGACCGTTTTTTGGCTCTGTAATTGTTTAATCTTCAACCTCAAATGTTCCGTTTTCAATCGCTGTCACCATGGCGACGCGGTTGTCGTGGCGGCCGCCCTCCTCGGGGGTGTTCAGAAAGATGTCGGTGTATTTTACCGCGTCCTCCTCGCTCATAACCCTGCCGCCCATGCAAAGAATGTTGGCATGGTTGTGGCGGCGCGTCATCTCGGCGCCGAAGGCGTTGTTCACCACCGCAGCGCGGATGCCCTTAACCTTGTTTGCCGCCATGGAAATGCCTATGCCGGTGCCGCAGCACAGTATGCCCAGCTCACATTCGCCGCCGGCTACCGCTTTTGCCACCTTGTAGGCATAGATCGGATAGTCAACGCTTTCGTCGCTGAACGTGCCGAACTCCTTGTAAGGTATGTTTTTTTCGTCAAGATATTTTTTGATGGCGGTGATAAGGTTGAATCCGCCGTGGTCGCAGCCAAGTGCTATCATTGTTTACACCCCGTTATGTTTTATAGTTTATCGCAGGCGCGACAGGTCATTTACCCGCCTGCGCCTTTTTATTCAGCTCTCTTTGCGCCTGAGGCAGCCTGAGATACACGGGCATGAGCATGTCGGCAGAGAGTGTGTCGTTGTTTAAAAGCCGCTCAAAAGCCGCACAGGCTACTGAGGATGCCGTTTGCGTTCTTCTGTTTACGGGAGCAAGGCTCACGTTGTCAAGCTTGTCCGCAAGAAATTCGGCGGTTATTTCCGCGCCGTCGCCCACAAGGGTGACAGGCTCCGGATACCTTTTCAGGTCAAGTCGGAGATCCTCAAGCGACAGCGCCCTGTCATCGCACAGTCTTTCGGGCTTTCCTCCGCCAACGCGGAACAGCGCGTTATACACCTGAGAGCAGCGCGCGTCCATAACGGCGCACACAATGCCGCTTGAGCCGGTCATGTTGTACGCCATGCTTTCGAGCGTTGAAACCGAAACGCAGGGCAGGTCATGCGCAAAGGCAAGCCCCTTTGCGGCGGCAACGCCTATGCGAACTCCCGTAAAGGAGCCCGGACCCGCATTGACCGCGACAGCGTCTATCGCGTCAAGACTTACGCCCGTGTTTTGGCAGAGCTGCTCCGCCATAGGTATAAGCGTCTGGCTGTGGGTGAGCGCCGTGTTTATGAAAAACTCGCCGATTATCTTATCCTCGCAGGCGAGGCAGACCGAAGCCGCCTTTGCCGAGGTATCAAGCGCCAGTATCGTCAAGTTGTGCACCCTCTATCTCAAAGATTCGTTGGTTGTCGCCCTCGCCGCGCGAGATGGAAATTTTTATCGCGTCGGCAGGCAGGGCGCCCTCTATGTTTTCGCTCCACTCGATGACGAGCACGCCGTTTTCGAGGTAATCGAAAAAGCCCGTGGAGTACAGGTCGTCCCAGCTTTGCACGCGGTACATGTCAAAATGATATATTTTGAATTTGCCGCCGTATTCG
This sequence comes from uncultured Ruminococcus sp., assembly GCA_902798365.1. Classification (GTDB taxonomy): domain Bacteria; phylum Bacillota; class Clostridia; order Oscillospirales; family Acutalibacteraceae; genus Ruminococcoides. The sequence goes on along the minus strand of CADBWP010000020.1, from coordinate 7,116 downwards.
TTTACAAGGGCAAATGTGGGGCTCGACACGCCCTCTGTTACGCCCAAGCCTCTTGAAAGTCCTCGGGTGAAGGCGGTTTTGCCCATTCCCAGACCGCCGAACAGGGCTATCACCTCTGTTCCGCAAAGCGTTGCGGCAAGCCTCTCGCCTATTTTTTCGGTGTGCGCCGGGCTGTCGGAAACGATCCTGATCATCAGAACAGACCCGAAATCTTGCCGTCGGAGTCAACGTCGATCTTGTGCGCGGCAGGCTCCTTGGGCAGTCCCGGCATTGTCATAATGTCGCCCGTATATACCACGGTAAAGCCTGCGCCGTTTGACAGCGAGACGTTTCTGACCGTGATTTTAAAATCCTTGGGTGCGCCCAGCAGAGTGGGGTCGTCGGAAAGCGAGTACTGGGTCTTGGCGATGCATACGGGCAGCTTGTCGGCGCCGAGCTTCTGCACCTCAGCGATCGCCTTTTCGGCAGGGGGTGTATAATTAACTCCTACCGCGCCGTAAATGCCCGTGGCTATAGCCTCTATCTTCTCTTTTACCGTGAGGTCGCTGCTGTAAAGGGGTGCAAAGTCAGACGGCTTTTCGCAAGCCTCCACAACCTTATTTGCCAGCTCAACGCCTCCGTCGCCGCCCTTTCCGAACACCTCGGAAAGCGCAAAGTCGGCGCCCTTTTCAATGCAGTAATCCTCGATGTATTTAAGCTCCTCTGCGGTGTCGGTGCCGAAGCGGTTGATCGCCACCACCACGGGAACGTTGTATTTGCGCATGTTTTCGATATGAACGCCGAGGTTCACGATGCCTTTTTTGAGAGCGTCGAGGTTTTCGTTTGAAACCTCAGCCTTCGGCACACCGCCGTTGTATTTGAGCGCACGGCAGGTTGCCACAAGCACTATCGCCGAGGGCTTCAGACCGGCAAAGCGGCACTTGATGTCGAGAAATTTTTCGGCGCCCAAGTCGGAGCCGAAGCCCGCCTCGGTAATGCAGTAATCCGCAAGCTTAAGCGCGAGCTTGGTTGCGCGAACGCTGTTGCAGCCGTGGGCGATGTTTGCAAAGGGGCCGCCGTGCATTATCGCGGGGGTGCCCTCGAGAGTCTGCACCAAATTGGGCTTTATGGCGTCCTTAAGCAGAGCGGTCATTGCGCCTTCCGCCTTTATGTCTCTTGCATATATCGGCTCGCCCGAATAGCTGTAAGCGATAAGGATATTGCCCAGTCTGCGCTTGAGGTCGTCGATGTCGGAGGCGAGGCAGAGGATAGCCATTACCTCGGAGGCAACGGTGATTATAAAGTGATCCTCGCGCGGAACACCGTTCACCTTGCCGCCCAAGCCGACGATGATATTTCTGAGAGCGCGATCGTTCATGTCGAGGCAGCGCTTGAAGAGTATCCTGCGCGGGTCTATGCCCAGCGCGTTGCCCTGCTGGATGTGGTTGTCGAGCATTGCGCAGCACAGGTTGTTTGCCGACGTTATAGCGTGCATGTCGCCGGTAAAGTGAAGGTTGATGTCCTCCATGGGGAGCACCTGGGCATATCCGCCGCCCGCGGCGCCGCCCTTAATGCCGAAAACGGGGCCGAGCGAGGGCTCGCGAAGAGCTATGACAGCCTTTTTGCCTATTTTTGCCATAGCCTGACCCAAGCCCGCCGTGGTGGTGGTTTTGCCCTCGCCTGCGGGAGTGGGGTTGATGGCGGTAACAAGGATCAGCTTGCCGTCGGGGTTGTCTGAGAGCCTGTCCGCAAGCTCGTCCGAAAGCTTTGCCTTGTATTTGCCGTAAAACTCGAGCTCGTCCTCTTTTATGCCGAGCTGAGCGGCAACGTCCTTTATTGGAAGCAGACTTGCCTGCTGAGCTATTTCAATGTCGGATAACATTGTGAGCACCTCCGTTGGTTTTTGTTTCATACTATTATAGCAAATCAAGGCGGTAGTATTATTCTAATTTGAAAAATAGCTTGATATTGTGCGCAGAATTTACTATAATAAAAATGATGACCGATAATATATTTACAAGAGGTTTTTGGTTTGAACAAGTTTTCACAGTCCGTTTCCGATTTTTTCAGAAAAACGGACGTTGTTTTATGGCTGCTGACCATAGCGGCGGTGGCGTACAGCCTGCTGCTTATATCGAGTATGCAGCGCGCAGGCGAATACAACTATCTGCGGTCGCAGCTTGCCGCGGTGGCTATAGGTCTGGCGGCGATGCTGCTTATCTCGGTGGCAGACTACAGGTTTTTGATACGGCGGTGGTACCTTGCCGCTATATTGGGGCTGGTGCTGTCGATCCTGGTGTTCCTGTTCGGCATACGCGTGTCGGGCACCGACGACACCGCATGGCTGGAACTGCCCGGAGGCTTTACCTTTCAGCCGTCCGAGTTTATCAAAATATGCTTCATCATCACGTTTTCAAAGCACCTGTCGTACCTGTGCGAAAAGGACGCGCTGCACAGCCTGCCGGGCGTTATAACGCTCGTTATCCACGCGCTTATCCCCATGGTTATAATACATTTGCAGGGCGACGACGGCACGGTGCTGATATTTGCGCTGATGTTTTTGATAATGTCGTTTATTGCAGGCGTTCAGCTGCGGTATTTTTTGATTTTGGCAGGACTTCTTATTGCCGGAATACCGATCATATGGAATTTCTTTTTGAACGACGAGCACCGCAACCGCTTTTTGGCGCTGTTCGACCTTGACGGCAACGCCATGACCAACTACGGCTGGCAGCAGTATCAGGGCAAGGTTTCGATAGCGGGCGGCGGACTGAGCGGCAGCGGACTGTACAACGGGCAGCGCGTTGAGTACGGCATTGTGCCCGAGCAGGAAAACGATTTTATTATGACCGTAGCCGGCGAGGAGCTGGGCTTTATCGGCTGCGTTCTGCTTATCGCCATTCTTACCGGCATAGTTATAAAGGTCATTATGAACGCATCGAGGGCTACCGAAAACGAGGGCAGATTTCTGTGCGCCGGCGTGTTTGCCGCCATAGCCTCGCAGACGGTGATAAACATAGGCATGGTGCTGGGTTTTCTGCCCGTTATCGGCATAACCCTGCCCCTGTTCAGCTCGGGAGGAACCTCGGCGCTGGCGACGCTCGTTTGCATAGGTCTTGTGCTGAGCGTGCGCAGCCACAATATGGACGACATGGACAAGGCGAAAATAAGGCGCGAAAGCAGAAGCAGGTTCAGAATGTAGCTAAAGCTCAACTTCAAGCTATCAACCCAAAACAACAGTCGGGAACACAAGCCCTCGCGTAAGCAGACTTATCTTCCCGACGTAATGCTCAACTTTAAGCTCTTAACTCAAAACAACAATCGGGAACATAAGCCCTCGCACAAGCGAACTTATCTTCCCGACCTGAAAAAATTATTTTGCGGTAATGGTTACGTTTGCCTGGTAGCTGCCGTATGCCCAGCACTTTGACGTTGTGCTGAAGCGGAAGCGGACGGGCATTTCCACCGAGCCTGTTTTGCCCTGATAGTCAGAGACGTCTATTACGGCGGTCACCTGCGCCGCGGTCAGCTTTTCAACGTCCTCCTTGGGACCTATGACGGTGACGCTTATGCTTTTTGAGGTGACCTCGGACTTATAGCCGTCGGACAGTCCCTCTACCGAGAACTTGTCAACGGTGATGGTCTTGCCGGCAAGGCTGCTAAGGTCAAGGCTGACCTTTGCCGAGGTGTAGTTGCCTATGCTGCGGCAATCCTCGGGAATGACGATGCCCAGGTCGTCAAAGTCGATCTTCTCGTTGCGCAGGGTAGAGAAGTCTATCGGCTCAAGCTCGACCTTGGTGATGTTTTTAAGCGTGCTCTCGGGACCTGCAATCAGTATCTCGGAGGGCTCGGTTTTTATCATGTCGTCGGTTATTTGCAGACCCTCGGGCTTGTTGACGAACACGGGCGTAACGGGCACGGTCTTTTCGGGCAGCACCGTTATGGTCGCCTTGACGGTGTCAAAGCTCATCTCGAGCAGCTTTGGCGAAATATCGTTGTCGTTTTCGTCAAGCAGAACGATGTCGGCGTCAACCTCGCGGGTCTGGGTAAGCGGCTCGGAAATATTTGACTTTGCCACTACCTTTTTTATTTTGAGAACCTCGGTTTTTGGACCCGAGATCTTGATAGTGTTGTAGGCGAGCGACACGGAGCCGTAGTAACCGTCCTTGACGTAGTAGATTATGCCGTCCTGAACGGTAAACTCGCTTTCTCTGAAATAGTCCGCCGTAACGTTTATGGTTGACGGCGTAAGGTTGGTTATCTGAAAATTGCCCGAGGAAGCCTTTTTTGTTGCCGACACGGGCAGGGTGTAGTTGCCTGTGGCGTTGATGGAGCTTGCCGCCGCGGTAACGGTAAAGTCGTTTTCGTTGACCATGCCCAGAATGGTGCGGTTGCCCGAAACGGTGACCGACGCCCTGGGCTCGGCAGCCTGAAACACCTGCAGCCCCATTTCTCTCGCCTCATCGGACAGCTCGACCTGAATGGGAATGTCGCCTATCGTGACCGTGGTGTCGTTGGTGGAGGAGGTGGAGCTCATATATATCCAGATAACGACCGATATTACGACAGACAGGATGAAAAGGATCTGATTGTGCTGCAGCAGTCTTTGAAACAGGGAGTTCTTTTTCATTGCTTCTTCCTCCCTCTGCCAAACCTGCGGTTTCTGCCTTCGTCCTCGTCAAATTCGTCGAGCAAGAGCTCCTTAAGGCGCTTTACAAGCTTGTCGCGGGTAAAGTCGCGGTAAAGCTGACCCTCTATGGCAAGCGAGATGACGCCCGTCTCTTCGCTTACCACAAGCACCACCGCGTCGCTCTGCTCGCTTATGCCAAGGGCGGCTCTGTGGCGTGTGCCGAGGTTTATATCAACGTTTTTGTTGTCGGTAAGAGGAAGGATGCAGCCCGCGGCGAACAGCTTGCCGTCGCGGATTATGCTGGCGCCGTCGTGCAGCGGAGCCTTGTTGAAGAAGATGTTGCCGAACAGCGCAACCGAGGTGGTGGCGTCAACAATGGTGCCCGTTGCGGCGATGTCGGAAAGCATGGTCTCGCGCTCAAACACCAGCAGAGCGCCCGTGCGCGAGCGGGAAAACAGCACAGAGGTGTCGGCGGCGTCGATGATGGACTTTTCGACAGCCTTTTCCCAGTCGTCGCTTTTGCCGTAGCGCGAGAAAATGCGGATATACTTTGACCAGTTTTTGTTTCTGCCCACCTGCTCCAGCGCCTTGCGTATCTCGGGCTGGAAGATGACCACGATGATGACAACCGAAGCCTCGAAGAACGCCCTGAGCAGGGTGGAAAGCATTACAAGATCGAAAATGGAGGAGAGGATATAGACAAGCAAAAGCAGCAGCAAGCCCTTTAAGAGCTGGACAGCGCGTGTTTCGCGGATAAGACGGAACAGCCCGAAGATAATGAGCGCGATTGCAAGGATGTCTATAACGTCGCGGAACTGAATGGTTTTGAGTATCGAAAGAAGATTGTTCAAAAGATCCATACGCTTCCTCCCTTCCCGAATTTTTATACATTTTTATTTTAACACATTTTACGTGTGGATTGCAACCTTTTTGTTGAGAAGTTTTGTAATTTTATTCACGCTTTTCACAAAACAATCGACCTCGCCGACGGTGTTGAAGGCCGATATCACCGCGCGGACGGTTCCCTGCTCACGGGTGCCGAAGAAGCCGTGTGCCATGGGTGCGCAATGAAGCCCTGCCCTTACGGCGATGTTGAAGCGTTCGTCAAGCAGAGCGGCGACCTCCTCGCTGTCGTGTTCACCGATATTGAAAGAGACAACGGGCACGTGGGTCTTTTGAGCCGGGCGTTCGGTGTATAGGCACACGCCGTTTATCTGCGAAAGACCGTCGTACATTTTTTGCGCAAGAGCGATCTCGCGCTGCAACAGCCGTTCCTCTCCCCTGCTCACCACAAATTTAATGCCCTCGTTGAGCCCTGCTATGCCGCTGAGGTTGGGCGTGCCGCTTTCGTATCTGTCGGGCAGCAAAGAGGGCTGTTCAAGGCTTGCCGAGGCGCTGCCCGTGCCGCCCTGGGTAAGCTCACGCGGCAAAACCGGGCTGTTTATTGCCAGAATACCTGTGCCCATGGGGCCGTACAGACCCTTGTGCCCCGCCGCGCAGAGGAAGTCTATGCCGTCCGCCGCCATGTTAACGGGAACCAAGCCCGCTGTCTGAGCCGCATCGACGCAGAACAGAATGTTGTACAGCCTGCACAGCGCGGCTATTTTTTCTGCCGGAAGCCTTACGCCGAACACGTTTGAGGCGTGTGTGCACACAACAAGCCGCGTGTTTGAACGGAACGCCCTGCGAAAATTATCAACGGTGGCTTCGTCGTCGCCATATACAAAATCGGCAACGGAGCAGCTTACTCCCTGCGAGCGCATATATTCAACGGGGCGAGCCACGGCGTTGTGTTCAAGAGAAGAGATGACCGCGTGATCGCCGCTTTTCAGCACGCCCTTTATTACGGTGTTGAGCGCGGCGGTGCAGTTGGGCATGAATATTATGCTCTCGGGCTTGTCGAGCCCGAACAGCCGCGCGGCGTTTTTGCGGCACTCAAAAACCGCGGAGGACGCCCTGAGCGCCATTTTGTGACCGCCGCGCCCGGGGTTAGCGCCAAAGCTTGTGAGTGCGCTGTCTGCGGCGCGCACGACCGCCCGTGGCTTTGGAAAGGTGGTTGCGCCGTTGTCAAAATATATCATGGCTCGTTCACGTCCGACAGGGACGCCCCGTTTTTTCTCAGAAATTCCCACGCACGTGCGTAGTCGCCCTTTACGGCAAGACTGTAGCCGCAGGAGCCGTGCCGCAGCTTTGCCGGAGTACGCACCAGCCGTGAGGATATGCCCCTGCCGCGCAGAAGATCGCGCGCCCTGAGAGCCTCTGTCATAGAATCAAATACAATTAAATTATCCATAGCTTCACCTTTCGTCATTTAAATAATATATTCCTACATTACATGATATGACGAACCGGATAAAACGGAAGTCTTTTTTGACCGTTCGGATAACGGCGTATATGGAAAATAGTTTAAAAGAGGCTGTCGCAAATTGAAAGATTTTGCGGCAGCCTTTAGTCTTGAATGAATTATTGAATGTTACGCTTGCAACAATGCGCAGTAAACCTGAGGG
>CADBWP010000019.1 GCA_902798365.1 uncultured Ruminococcus sp. | reverse complement strand
ACCCTCAGGTTTACTGCGCATTGTTGCAAGCGTAACATTCAATAATTCATTCAAGACTAAAGGCTGCCGCAAAATCTTTCAATTTGCGACAGCCTCTTGTTTTTTATTGACTATAATAATGTTGCACAAAAATCACGTGAAAACTTTGTGCATGATAATAATTAATTTAAACAAAAAAAGCAATTTGCACAATTCACCCTGAAAAACTTTGTCTAAAGGGTGGATTTTTTTATTTTGCGCAAAACGCATTGTCTAATCTGTACAATTATGATATAATAAACAAGGTTTGTTTTATACATTTGCTTAATAAGCAACCATCTTTATTTAGGATTTTGAAACTTTTTACAACGAAGGGAGTTTTTTCTTTTGAAACAGTACGACGCTAAAAAAATTCTGAACATTGCGCTTGCAGGTCACAGCGGCTGCGGAAAGACCTCGGTCGCAGAGTCTGTTCTTTATCTTGCCAAGGCAAGCGACAGGCTCGGAAAAATAGCTGACGGCAACACAACGCTCGACTTTGACGCTGAGGAAATCAAGCGTCAGGCGTCCATTATGACGGCGGTAGCGCCCGTAGAGTGGAAGGGCACAAAAATAAACCTCATCGACACCCCCGGTCTGTTTGACTTTGCCGGCGGCGTAGCCGAGGGTATGCGCGCAGCAGACACGGCCATGATAGTTGTATCCGGCAAGGACGGCGTTTGCGTAGGAACCGAAAAGGCTGTTGAGGCGGCCGACAAAGCGGGTCTTACCAAGGTGTTCTTTGTAAACGGTCTGTGTGACGAGGACGCGCGTTTTTACCGCGTATTTGAAAACTTAAAATCCACCTTCGGTCCTTCTGTTTGCCCCGTTGTGGTTCCCCATATTGTTGACGGAAAGGCAAACATTTATGTAAATCTTTTTGATTACAAGGCATATGAATACACCTCTGACGGCACCGCAAAGCCCATCGCGCTTCCCGACATGGGCGCGCGTCTTGAGGGTCTGCGCGAGGCTATCAAGGAAGCAGTTGCCGAAACCAGCGAGGAGTTGCTTGACAAGTTCATCATGGGTGAAGAGTTCACCCCCGAAGAAATCATTACGGGCGTATCTCAGGGCGTTAAGGACGGCACTATCTGTCCCGTATTCTGCGGCGACGCCTTCAACATGTACGGTATAGACCAGCTGCTCAACAGTCTTACATGGCTCGCTCCCTCGGCTGCTGCCAAGGGCGAGGAGATAGGCGTTGACCTCGACGGCGAGCCCGTAGAGGTAAGCGTAAACGAAAACGGTGCTGTTGCGGCTATCGTTTTCAAGACCGTTGCCGACCCGTTCATCGGCCGTCTGTCTTATGTTAAGGTCGTGTCGGGCAAGCTTTCGTCCGAATCTCAGGTTATCAATATGCGCACGGGTTCTCCCGAAAGAATCTCCAAGGTGCTCACCATGTGCGGCAAAAAGCAGAACGACGCTCCCTATATAGGCGCGGGCGACATTGGCGCTATTCCCAAGCTTGTATCGGCAAAGACAGGCGACACCCTCTGTTCACCGCTCAGAAAGGTGATCCTTGACGGTGTTGACTACCCCGTATCAAGCTATTCAATGGCGATTTATCCTGCCAAGAAGGGCGACGAGGACAAGGTGGCTCAGGCAGTAGGCAAGCTCGCCGATGAAGATCCTACAATCAAGTTTGAGAGCAATCACGAGACTCACGAGATGATCCTGTCGGGTCAGGGCGAGCAGCACCTCGACGTTGTTATCTCGCGTCTTAAGAGCAAATATAATGTTGACGCTTCGCTTAAGAAGCCTAAAATCGCATACCGCGAAACCATCCGCAAAAAAGTTTCCGCTCAGGGTCGCTACAAAAAGCAGTCCGGCGGTCACGGTCAGTTTGGTGATGTCTGGATCGAGTTTGAGCCGTTCGATACCGACAGCCTTGAGTTTGCAGAGCGCGTGGTCGGCGGCGCCGTGCCCAAAAACTTCTTCCCTGCGGTTGAAAAGGGTCTGCGCGACGCCATAAAGAAGGGCGTTCTCGCAGGTTATCCCACAGTTGGCATCAAAGCAACGCTTTACGACGGATCATACCACCCCGTTGACTCCTCCGAAATGTCGTTCAAAACCGCAGCTTCTCTTGCGTATAAGAACGGTATTCCCAACGCTATGCCCACTCTGCTCGAGCCCATAGGTAGCCTTAAGGCTTTGGTGCCCGACAACAACATGGGTGACGTCATGGGTGAGGTCAACAAGCGCCGCGGCAGGATAATGGGCATGAACCCCGCCACAAAGGGCATGCAGGTTGTAGAGGCTGAGGTTCCCATGGCAGAGATGAGCGACTTCTCCACCTTTATCCGCCAGATCACACAGGGCAGGGGCTCCTTTGAGTTCACCTTCGCCCGTTATGAGGACTGCCCCGCTAACGTTGCTCAAAAGGTAATTGAGGCGGCCAAGGCAGAGGCTGAGGAATAATTTCATCTAATAAAATAAATAGCACTAAACATTTTCACCTCGATCGCGTTTTGCGGTCGAGGTGATTTTTAAATAACATTGTTTTCTTTGTTTATTATTTCAAGCCGCGCAAAAAATATAAATGCGGATTTTTACCGCAAATTGTTTGCGAGGGGGGAGAGTATGAACAAAGGTACTGTTTCGAGTATGCTTAAGGGCGTAGCTGTAGGAATGGTAGCAGGCGCCTGTCTTGGAGTAGCAGGAAAAAGCGCGGCGGATGAAAACCCTAAAATCAGGAAAAAAATAAGCCGCGCAAAACGCACAGCCGAAAATGTTGCCGACACGGCAAAGTATATGTTTAAATAAAACAGGGCAGGGAGCTGCAGAATGGCTCCCTGCCGAAATTTTTAGTCATTTGTTCTTACTTTCTCTTTGAGCTTATTCTGAATGTAACTATGTTAAGCACAAGGAACAGCGCTATCACCGCAAAGGTGTATATCATCATAAATTCGGTGCTGACCTCATTGCCGAAAATATTCAGCTTAAGCGCAAAAAGGTCGCTTATGCTTTTTGAAAGCGCGTGTCCGTCTGCTCCGGCAAGCTTTTGGTCAATATTGTCTATTGCCGGCTGCATAAGCACGTTTCTCATCATTGCCGAGATCTGCGAGCCAGGAACAAGGTTTACAGCGGTCTGAATTTGCTCGCTGAACTGGCTTACGGGCATATATGCGCCCACCACAAAGCCTATAGCGGCAGAAACGAGGATGCCGAACGAGCTGAGCGTGGAATTCTTCTTAAAGAACGATACGAACAGCATGAGCACAAGAGAAGCCGATACTGAGCCGAGTATAACAAGCGCATAAATCTTTACAATATCTCCTGCATCATACATAAAGCCGCCGGTTACAGCTAAGTAGATCAGTCCTGCGGTAAGCAGAATCGAGCTGATAATAATTGTACTGATAACCGCTCCGCTAAAGTATGAAAGCACAACGGTTCTGCCTTTTACCGAGGACGCTGTGTAGTCGTAGTCTATGCGTGTTTCTTTGTCGTGAACCATAACAGACAACGTGTTGAGCGCAACGGTCACAACAGCGGTTCCAATTACGCCCGCGATGAGCCAGGAGTTTACAACAGCCTCAATATCATTTGTATCGAGCAGGGTTTTAAGCTCACCCAGCTGATCGTTTATCGAATCGACATAGGCGTTTTTGATGAAAAGCAAAAACAGCATAAGCACTATTATCTGTGTAAGCATAGAAAGCGCCACAGCCATTTTGTCTTTTGTATATACCTTAATATTCCTGACGGTCATGCCCTTGTAGGCGCGAAGGTTTTTAACAGCAGAAGTCATTTCAGTCACCCAGTCTCTTTCCCGTAACATTAAGAAATACGTCGTCCATATTTCCTTTTATAAACTCATAATCCGTGATTTCGTCGTGGTTTTTAATAAGCTCTGTTGCCTGAGCCGTGTTATCTATTCTTACGCGGTAGCTGTCAAGACGATAACGGTAACCAACGCCGTGGCTGTCAAGTATTCTCTCGCACGCCTCGCTTTGGTCGGTGTACCAAATAAGACGGTTGCCTGCGTACTGCTCCTTAAGCCTGTGCGGAGTGTCGTTTGCCGCTATCTTTCCCGAATCAAGGATTACCACTCTGCTGCAAAAAGCGGTTTCCTCCATATAATGCGTGGTCAAAAACACGGTCAATCCGGTTTCTTTTCTCAGCCTGTTTATTATCTCCCACACCTTGGTGCGCGTCATCGGGTCAAGTCCCGTTGTGGGCTCGTCCAAAAACAGCAGCCTCGGGTGGTTTATCAGCGCTCTGGCAATATCAACGCGCCGTTTTTGTCCGCCGCTCAATCTTTCATATTTGCGGTTCATTATCTCTGTCAGCTCAAAGGTTTTTTCAAGCTCTGCAATGCGGCTTTTTATTTCTGCCTTGGACAGTCCGTAATATGCCGCGCGCGATACAAGGTTTTCCTTTACGGTAAGCTGTTTGTCGAGCACCGTGCCCTGAAAGACTATGCCTATCAGGTCTTTTATTTTGTTTTTGTCTCTGTCAAGGTCATAGCCGCCTATCCTTACGGTTCCCGAGGTTTTTTCAAGCACCGTGCAAAGAATGTTGATTGTGGTGCTTTTGCCTGCGCCGTTTATTCCCAAAAAGGCAAAGAACGCGCCTTCCTCGACCGTGAAGCTTATGTCTCTTACAGCCTCAACGCTTTTATAGTTTTTAACAAGGTGTTCAACCTCGATCATGTTTTTAACCTGTTTTGTATTTTCCATGTCGCTTCCTCCTTACACATACAGAATAGCACAACCGCTGCAAAAAAACAATGCATCCTGCGCTGACCTGCAAAAAGCAGGCGGTAAGATGCATCGAATCAATATCAACCTTCGTCTTCGTTGAATTTTTCAAGGGCGGTGTTAACTCCCTTTTTTATGGAACGGTTAGACAAAAGCGTGACCGTCCAAACAACTACATATATTACCGTTATAACAAGCCATACAATCAAAACGTCAAGCGGCTTGTCAAACCAGCTTATCATAAAGCCCTCGGATATTATAAGTGCATTCAGCACAAAATAGTGTATAATGCAGCGAACCAAAAACTGTTTATTTGTGGGTTCTTTTTTAAAGTAGAACAGCAGGGTGGGCAAGGCTCCCAAAAAGCCGCTTAGCATTATTATCCAAGGGTAAGACCACGGATAAGCATTGTCGCTTAACAAAGCTCCGGCTCCGAACAGCAAATTGATCAAAGCCGTAAAAAACATAATGCAAACGCAGATTATAAAAAAGTGGCTTATCGCCGTGCGAATAATATCTTTCATTTTTGCCGCCTCACATTCCTATCTTTTTCTTGAACGCCGCAACATACTGACGAGAGATTATAACAACCTCGCCGTTATTCAGCTTTGCCTCAAACCGCCCGTTTACCGATGGCGTTACCGAGCGTATCTTCGCTATGTTGACTATCATCGACTTTGAACAGCGAAAAAGCTTTGTGCCGCCGCATTGCTGCTCTATTTCGTACAGCTTAAGCCTTGTGTCATAAACGCTTTTTTGCAGGTAAATATAGGTTTTGTTGTCAACCGATTCCACATAATAGATCTCTTTTACGGGAATCCTGAAAACCTCGCTGTCGCGCGAGCCCAAAATCATCGCCTCACCGCTTTTCAGCCGTTCAACAACACCCAGAACCTCGTCGGTTATCTCGTGGCATTTTATCACGATCTCTTCTTCAACAGACGGTTCCACCTGCCTGATTGTAACCTTGAACATATAAAGACCTCCGCAATTGCTGGTAATATTGTATCACATAATTTCAAAAAATAAAAGCATACGACGCTAAGTTGCAAAAAAACGCATGTAAGCCGCTAAATTGATTAAAACTATTGCATAATTCGGCTCAAGATGATATACTTTCCTTACAGACAAAGCGAATTATAAGGAGGATAACATGAAGGTTAAAATCATTTCCGACAGCACGGGCGACCTTTCTCCGGCGCTCATTGAAAAATACGACGTTGCTATAGTGCCCCTGTATGTGCTTATGGGCGACAAAACCCTCAAGGACGGCTTACAGGTCAAGCCCGACGACATTTATTCCTATGTTGACCGCACGGGCAAGCTGCCCACAACCTCTGCGCCCAACCTTGCCGACTTTATCGACGAGTTCAAAAAATGGCGCGATCAGGGCTATGAGATAGTCCACTTCAACATCAGCAGCGACTTTTCAAGCGCGTATCCCAACGCCTGCAAGGCAGCCGAGGAGGTTGGCGGCGTGCACGTTGTAGATACACGCAACCTTTCCACAGGCTCGGGTCTGCTGGTGCTTCACGGAGCCGAAATGGCTTCGGCTGGAGCCTCTGCAAAAGAGATCGCCGCCGAGTGCCGCTCAATGGTTGACAGGGTAGAGGCAAGCTTTGTTGTTGACAGCATAGACTATCTTCACAAGGGCGGACGCTGCTCATCGGTTGCCGCCTTGGGAGCCAATCTGCTCAAGCTTAAGCCCTGCATAGAGGTAAGAGACGGCAAGATGGTTTCTGCAAAAAAATACCGCGGAAATATCGACCGCGTTATTATCAACTACGTTACCGACAAGCTAAAGGGCAGAGACGACATTGACAAGCACCGCATTTTTATAACCCACACAAGATGCAATCCCGCCGTTTGTCAGCAGGTAAGAGGCAAAATAAACGAGCTTGCGCCCGGCTTTGAGGACATTCAGGAAACAATAGCAGGCTGCACCGTAACCAGCCATTGCGGCCCCGGCACCCTTGGCGTGCTGTTTATCAGAAAGAAATAATAATATAAAAAAACCTCGAAAGCCGCATGAGCCTCCGAGGTTTTTACTTTCGTTTATATCGTGTTTTAATTTCGCATTAAAACTCCCAGTTGTGCCAGACGTTCTGAATGTCGTCGTTATCGTCGAACATGTCGAGCATTTTCTGCATTTTAACGGCGGCTTCCTCGTCCTCAAGCTTTGTGTAGGTGTCGGGAACCATCTCAACCTCTGCCGAGGCGAAAACATAGCCCAGCTTTTCCATCTCGTCTCTTACGGCGCCAAAATCTTCGGGCTCTGTATATACGGTGAAAATGTCGTCGTCGGTTTCAAAGTCGGACGCGCCGCACTCCAATGCGTCGTTCATAACGGTGTCCTCGTCCTTTTCCAGATCCTCGCGCTCAATTACAATAACGCCCTTTTGTGAGAACATAAAGCTTACGCAGCCCTGTGTGCCCATGTTGCCGCCGAACTTGTCAAAGTAATGTCTTACCTCGCCTGCGGTACGGTTGCGGTTGTCGGTAAGAGCTTCTACGATTACCGCAACGCCGTTGGGACCGTAGCCCTCGTAGGTGACAGCCTCATAGTTTGCGGTGTCGGCATCGCTTGCGGCTTTTTTGATTATGCGTTCAATGTTATCGTTGGGCACGTTTGCCGCCTTTGCCTTTGCGATGGTGTCCTTAAGCTTGGAGTTGACGGACGGATCGGCGCTGCCGCCGGTCTTGATGGCAACGATAAGCTCTCTGCCTATTTTGGTAAAGACCTTGGCTCTTGCCGCGTCGTTCTTGCCCTTTTTCTGCTTGATTGTGCTCCATTTGTTATGTCCTGACATATTATATCATTCCTTCTGTGTTATTTATCCTAAACAGTATAACACAAGGCTTTGGGTCATGTAAACAAAAATTACAGAGTTGTCACCTTTACAGAATGCATATAAAAATGCCCCTGCCGCAAAGGGCAGAGGCGAAAGTTTAATTCGGTTATTGATCCGCACGCTCAAACTCTATTTCGGTCGGCTTGCCGTCCATGCCGGGAACATCCGAGATAAGCACAAACTTGCCGTCGCGCAGGGTGTAGTTGAGAGTTGTGTCCTGCTTGATGCAAAGGAACACGGTAACGTCTATGGTGTTGTCGGTGCAGTAGTAAATACCCGTCTGTCTGATGTGATAGCCGTACTGCGGCTCTAAGATGTCGATAGCCATGGTGCCGTCGCTGTTGAAGGTGTAGGTGTGAACACCCGATTCGCTCTTGTAGCTCCAGCTTCCGGTAAGACCCTCAACGGGTGTGAACTCGTCCTCGTGTGTGAGAACCGTTTCCTCAAATGCTTTTTCATCAAGGTCAAGATAAGCGTCGGGTGAGTAAAGGCTTGCTATCCTTAAGGTCTTGCCTGAGAACACATTTCCCTCAACGGTGTAGGTGAACGCTCCCGAAATAGTGCTGCCCATTACGGGGTCATACACGTCAAGCTCAACAATGGGCTTGCCCAAAAGCTCGTCGGCGTTTTCAACGTCGGTGACATCGTCGTTATCCACATATCTTAAAGTATATGTGCCCTCGGATGTTATGGTGCCGCTCTTTACCGTCAGCTTTCCGTCTCCGCCAAACTCATAAAAAACATCAACGTCGGCTGTTTTTACGGAAGGCTCGTCGCCGGTCGCCTCGGTATCGGTGTAGGGGATCTGCTGTGAGTAGTGCCAGGTGGTGTCGGTCTTGTTGCCGAACAGGTCGGTTCCCACAAGCGATGTGTTAAAGAAATACTTGACCGTAAGCGCTGCGATAAGTCCGATGATAACGATGATAAGGCTGATGAATATAGCGCGGTTCAGAATCATCTTTTTCTTTTCGGGTTTTTCTTCCGTTACGGAAAAAGCATCCTCTGCGGTTGCCTCAGTTGCTTCTGCGGCAGCGTCGGCTGTTATCTCGGTCCCGGTCTCAGCGATTTCAGCTGCGGCTTCTTCCGTAACATCCTGTGCGGTCTGCACGGCTTCATTTACCTCTGTATCTGTTGTATCCGTGTCGGCGGGAGTCAATGCTTCTTTGTTTTCGTCCACGGCGATACCTCCTTTTTTAGTGAATACTTGTGTTTTTTTTGCTGTCGCCTTACATAATACTATATTTTGACGCATAAATCAAGAAAAAAATTCAGACATAAAAAAATAATAGTTACAGTTTTGTAACAACTCCATTGTCAAACAGCCGCAATGGTGCTATAATAATCAGGATAATAAAATACCTCAAAAGAATTCTGATTGAAAGGAAGTTTTGAAATGATAAAGTCCATGACCGGTTTCGGCCGCTGTGAGGCTGAGGTGTCGGGTAGGCAAATAACCGTTGAGATAAAGGGCGTAAACCACCGCTACTTTGAGTTTTCGTGCCGCACGCCCCGCGGCTGCAACTTTCTTGACGACAAGCTAAAGGCATTTGTTAATTCACGTGTGTCGCGCGGCAAGATAGATATGTATGTAAGCATTTCGGCAGCAGATGATACCCCTGCCGAGGTAGCGGTTAATCACAGCCTTGTGTCGGGTTATCTTAAGGCGATGCAGGAGATAAGCGAAGCGTACGGGCTTGAAAACGACGCAACGGTCGTTTCGGTATCGCGCTTTCCCGACGTGTTCACCGTTCACAAGGCGGCAGAGGACGAAGAAAAGCTTTTGGCAGATGTTCTGAGCGTCGCTCAGACCGCGCTCGATTCCTTCATAAAAATGCGCGAGACCGAAGGTGAGAAGATGAAGGCGGACATTTTGGGCAGAGCCGAAACCATTATCTCGATAGTGGAACAAATCGAGGAGCGCTCGCCTCAGACGGTGTCGGAGTATGAAACAAGACTTCTCGACCGCATCCGCCAGACTCTTGAAGGTCTTAGCGTGGAAATAGATGAGCAGCGCGTGCTGACCGAGGTCGCCGTGTTCGCCGACAAGGTGGCGGTGGCAGAGGAGACCGTAAGGCTGCGCAGCCACTTCAACCAGCTTCACAAGCTTATGGAATACGACGGCCCCGTGGGCAGAAAGCTCGACTTTATTATTCAGGAAATGAACCGCGAAGCAAACACCATCGGTTCAAAGGTTCAGGACGCTGAGCTTGCCCATAAGGTTGTTGACATCAAAAGCGAGATCGAAAAGATACGCGAGCAGGTTCAGAATATCGAGTGATCCGGAGGACAGGGCATGAAACTGATAAACATAGGCTTCGGCAACCTTGTGAGCGACAGCAAGCTTGTTGCCGTAGTTGCTCCCGATTCCGCACCCGTTAAGCGAATAGTTCAGGATGCAAAGTCAAAGGGGCTGCTTATTGACGCAACCTGCGGCAGAAAATGCAAGTCTGTGCTTATTTGCGAGGGCAGCCATGTGGTGCTGTCGGCGGTGACATGCGAAACCATTCAAAACAGGGCAGAGGAGAGTGATGAAAAGGATGAATAACAAGCGCGGCACACTCGTGCTGTTCACGGGTTCTTCGGGCGTCGGCAAAGGCACCGTTATGGGCGAGCTGTACAAGCTGAGCGACAAAATAAAGCTGTCGGTGTCTAACACAACGCGGCCGCCCCGCAAGGGAGAGATCGACGGCGTTCACTACAACTTCGTTACCACAGAGCAATTTAAAAAGCTCATTGAAGAGGACGGTTATCTTGAATACGCAGGCTACTGCGGCAAGTATTACGGTACACCCAAGCGTCAGGTTGAAGAGCTGCTTGATGCAGGCTACGATGTCTTTCTCGAAATTGAGGTCAAGGGCGGACTGCAAATAATGGAAAAGTACCCCGAAGTCCTCAGCATTTTTCTTCTTCCGCCGTCTATGGAGGAGCTTGAAACCCGCCTGAGAGGCAGAGGAACCGAATCCGAGGATGTTATACAGGAACGCTTGCGTCAGGCATCGGAGGAAATCAAATATAAGAATCATTACAAATACCGTGTAATTAACGACGATGCACAGCGCGCCGCCGCCGAGGTATTTGATATTTTAAACAACTATAAAGATAGCAAGGAGAATTGATTATGCGCAGAGTAGATGTAGATGAACTGTTCCAGGGCAAGCAGAGCAAGTACGCCCTGGTGGTAGGTGTTTCAAAAAGAGCAAGACAAATCACCGAAAAATTTGAGGAAGAAAGCATAGTGACCGAGGATAAGCCCGTGCTGCTGGCAATCGACGAAATAAAGAACCACAAAATAAATCTCTTGGAACCCGACGAAAATGAGCTTTGATTTTATCGCTAAAGTTGCGGTAGAAAACACAAGCTATTCCTTTGACAAAGAATTTGATTACGGAGTGCCCGAGGAGCTGTTGCAAAACGCAGAGCCGGGCAGGCGCGTGCTTGTGCCCTTCGGACGCGGCGACCGTCGGCGTCAGGGCATAATCACCGAGGTTACAAGGGCGGACAGCACCCAAGGCGACATTCAATTAAAACCCGTGCTTGCGGTGCTCGACAGCGAGCCCGTTGTTTCTGCTTCAATGCTCAAAGTCGCGCGGTTTATGAAGGAGCATTGCTTTTGCACGCTGTATGATGCGGTCAAAACCATGCTGCCTGCCGGGGTCAACTACAGGATCACCACGGTGTATGGTATCAAGGCAGAGCAAAGCGAACCGCTCGAAGCCGAGTGGCAGCGCATTTATGATTATCTTCACGCCAAACGAGGCTCTGTAAGGGCAGATACCATTCTCGATGCATTCGGGCTTTCCGACTGTCGCGTGCTCGACGAAATGACCCACGCGGGTGTGCTCTACAAATCCGACGAGGCTTTTCGCAAGGTCAGCGACGCCACCGTTAAAATGGCGGCGCTCTCACCGGGGGTCGATTTTTCCGATGAAAAGCTGACGCCCAAGCAGCGCGAAACAGCGGAGCTGTTGCAGCTTGCAGGCGCGGCTTCGGTGAAAGACATCCGCTATTTTACAGGCGTTTCGGCATCGGTTATAGACGCTCTTTTTAAAAAAGGAATAATCTACTTTTTTGATGAAGAGGTTTTCCGTATAGACAAGCGCACATCCGACAAAAACTCCGCCGAAATAAAGCTTTCGGACGAACAGTCCGCAGCCTGCGATAATCTGTATCGTGAATACGTCGATAAAAAGCCGCATGTAAGCCTGCTCTACGGCATTACGGGCTCGGGCAAGACAAGTGTGTTCATAAAGCTCATTGAACGCGTTATAGCGGACGGCAGGGGCATTATAGTGATGGTACCCGAGATTTCTCTTACGCCGCAGTTTATTTCGAGGTTTTCAAGCCGCTTCGGCGACAAGATCGCGGTGTTCCACAGCGCTTTGTCGCTTGGAGAAAGACTTGATGAATACAAGCGCGTAAAAAAGGGACTGGCTCAGATAGTCATAGGCACGCGCAGCGCTGTGTTTGCGCCCTTTGATGACGTGGGGCTTATAATAATGGACGAGGAGCAGGAATACAGCTACAAGTCCGAAAGCGCACCGCGATACCATGCGCGCGACATTGCAAAGCTTCGCTGCGCTCAGTCTGACGGGCTGCTTGTGCTAAGCTCCGCCACACCGAGCATAGAGACCTTTTACTACGCAAAAACAGGCAGATATTCTCTTAATGTTCTCAGCAAACGCTTCGGATCGGCTCAGCTTCCGCAGGTCATCACCGCCGACATGAATATTGAGGCTCAAAACGGCAACACTACGGGCTTTTCCGACGTTCTGCTTCAGAACATCGAATACAATCTGGAACACGGCAGGCAGTCTATAATACTGCTCAACCGACGCGGTCATCACTCCTTTGTGACCTGCCGCACCTGCGGCGAGCCTGTTACCTGCCCGAATTGCTCCATATCCCTAACCTATCACAGCCGCAACAATCGCCTCATGTGCCACTACTGCGGCTATTCGGCGCCATACAGCGGCGTGTGCCCAACCTGCGGCAGCCGAACGCTAAGATTTGGCGGAACGGGTACGCAAAAGGCGGAAAAGGATATTTCAGAGCTGTTTCCAAACGCTCGAATTTTGCGAATGGACACCGACGCCACCTCTTCAAAATCCTCTTACGAGAAAATGATTACGGCGTTTTCACGCGGTGATTACGATATACTTGTGGGCACGCAAATGGTTGCAAAGGGACTTGATTTTCCAAACGTCACGCTTGTAGGAGTGCTCAGCGCCGACCAAATGCTGTACGCAGACGACTACCGCAGCTATGAAAGGGCCTTTTCGCTGCTTACTCAGGTAGTTGGCAGAAGCGGCAGGGGAGAGCACAAGGGTATCGCGGTGATACAATCCTACACGCCCGACAACCTTATCATCTCAATGGCGGCAAGACAGGACTACGAGGCGTTTTTCAACGCCGAGATAAACGTGCGCCGCGCAATGCTTTATCCGCCGTTTGCGGATATATGTCTGGCAGGCTTTGTCGGCGAAAACCGGCAGCTCACTCTCAGGGCGGCAAACTCCTTTTTAGATGAATTCACGAAACTTGCAAAAACGCAGTTCCCCGAGCTTCCACTCAGAATCTTGGGTCCTTCACCGGCCATGGTGGTAAAGGTCAGCAACAAATACAGGTATAAGCTTATAATAAAATGTAAAAATAATCATCGGTTTCGTCAACTTCTGTCAGCCGTTTTGATAAGCTTCGGCAACAGCCGCGAGTTTTCAAAGGTAACGGCTTATGCAGACATGAACGCTCCGATGCACTGAGGAAGATACAATATGGCAATAAGAAACATCGTTAAGGAAGGCGACGACATACTAAATAAAAAATGCCGTCCCGTAGAAAAGTTTGACCAAAAGCTGCACACTCTGCTCAACGACATGGCAGAAACCATGTACAACGCCGAGGGCGTAGGTCTTGCGGCTCCGCAGGTGGGCATTCTTCGCCGCGTGGCGGTGATAGACGTAAGCGAAAACCGTAACGAGCTCATCGAGTTTATCAATCCGCAGATAATCGCTTTCAGCGGCGAGCAAACAGGCAACGAGGGCTGTCTTTCGTTCCCGGGTCAATACGGCATAGTAACGCGTCCTGATTATGTCAAGGTCAAGGCTCTGAACAGGTTCGGCGAAGAGTTTGTTACAGAGGGCAGAGGGCTGCTTGCACGCGCAATATGCCACGAAACCGACCACCTGAACGGTATGGTGTTCAAAAAGCTCGCGCAAAAAATGCTGTCTAAGCGCGAAATAGAAGAAATGACGAAGAAACGCAGATAATTCTTTTGGAGAAATATATGAACGTTGTATATATGGGCACACCCGACTTTGCCGTGCCCGCGTTAAAGGCTCTTGCGGCTAACCATAATGTTACGGCGGTTTTTACTCAGCCCGACAAGCCGCAGGGCAGAAAGCAGATACTCACGCCGCCCGAAGTTAAGGTTTGTGCGCAAAGCCTTGGTATTCCCGTGTTTCAGCCCAAATCAATGAAAACAGATGAATCGCTTGAGCTTGTAAGGACGCAGAAGCCCGACGTTATCGTGGTCGCTGCATACGGACAGATCCTTCCGAAGTCTGTGCTTGATGTGCCGAGATACGGCTGTATAAATATCCATGGCTCTTTGCTGCCAAAGTATAGGGGTGCAGCGCCGATTCAACATGCGGTACTCAACGGCGACAGTATAACGGGCATTACGACCATGCTTATGGATGTGGGGCTTGACACGGGCGACATATTGCTCACGCGCGAGACCCCGATCGGAGAAAATGAAACCTCGGAGGAGCTTTTTGACAGACTCTCAAAGCTCGGCGGCGAGCTTATCCTCGAAACTCTCTCGGCGGTTGAAAACGGCACGGTAACGCCAAAAAAGCAGGATGATTCCCTTGCCACTCACACCTCTAAAATCGACAAAAGCCTGTGCCCGATCGACTTTTCAAGGTCTGCTTCCGAGATCCACAACAAGATACGTGGCCTTTACTCATGGCCTATGGCAACGGCCGAAATAAGCGGAAAGCGTGTCAAGATCCATAAATCGTGTATTACGCACGGAAGCGGCGAAGCAGGCAGGATCCTCAGCGTAAGACCTCTCGTTATTGCCTGCGGCAAGGGCGCGATAGAAATACTTGAACTGCAGCCCGAGGGCAAGAAGAAAATGACCGCAGAGGCTTTTGCTGCGGGTCACAGTCTTGCAGTCGGTGACTATGTAAAATAAAGGAATGGTATAATGTATTATTACGGCTTTGACTGGACTTATTTGATATTTGTACTGCCGTGCATAATTATCTCGCTGATTTGTCAGATAAAGGTAAAATCCGCGTTTTCAAAGTATTCTGAAATTCCCAACTCACGGCGAATGACGGGCGCTCAGGCTGCCGAGTATGTTTTGCAAAAAAATAACGTTACGGGTGTGCGCATAGAACGCGTTGCCGGCAACCTTACCGACCATTACGATCCGCGCACAAATGTGATACGCCTTTCCGAATCGGTATATTCAAATCCGTCGGTGGCAGCTGTCGGAGTGGCAGCTCACGAGGCAGGGCACGCTGTTCAGGACGCAGTAGGATATGTTCCCAACAAGATACGCAGCGCTATTCTGCCCGTTGCACAAATCGGTTCCAAAGTGAGCTGGATTTTGCTTATCATAGGTTTTCTCTTTGCTTTCAGAACCGATAACCCCATCGGTCGTTATATCTTGTACGCGGGAATAATTCTGTTCGCCGCATCCGTGCTGTTCACCGTTGCTACTCTGCCCGTTGAATTTGACGCCTCACGCAGGGCATTAAAAACCATACGCGAGTCGGGCATGTTTTCACAGGAGGAATACAACGGCACAAAAAGTGTATTGCAGGCGGCGGCTATGACGTATGTAGCCTCGGCTTTAACCGCAATTATGCAGCTTGTGAGACTGCTGCTTTTGGCTCGAAGAAGAGATTGATACACGAAAAAGAGGAAAAACATGCCGAATCCCAGATTTACCGCGTTCAGCGTGCTGCTAAAAATTGAAAACGACAAGGCTTATTCCAATATAGCCCTCAACAACGCGATACGTGACGGGGGCTTTGGCGGCATTGACAGCGCATTTATTTCGGCGCTTGTTTATGGCACGCTCGAGCGGCAAATCACGCTCGACTACATCATAAGACAGTATTCTAAAATTCCTTTGCGGAAAATAGAATCAAAAACAAAGGTCATTCTGCGCATGGGACTTTATCAGATTCTCTTTATGGACAAGGTACCGGACAGCGCCGCCGTAAATGAAAGCGTCAACCTTGCCAAACGGCAAAGGCTTCAAAAATCCGCAGGCTTTATCAACGGAATCCTGCGATCGGTAACGCGCAGCGATCCGCCGTACAGCCTGCCCAAGCCCGACGATAAGATTCTTTACTACAGCGTTAAATACTCCGTTACGCAGGAGCTTGTTCGCCTGTGGCTGAACGCTTACGGAGAGCAAAATACCGTGGCGCTTCTTGAAAGCCTGAGCGGACGCCCTCACATTTTCGTTAGAGTCAACACGCTTAAAACCGACAGGGAGAGCCTGAAAAAATCACTTGAACAAAGCGGAGTTGAATGTGAGGAAGTACCGTGTTTGCCCAATGCTCTCAAGCTGACGCATACGGGTTCAATCGAACGGCTTCCAGCCTACAGGCAGGGATTGTTCCATGTTCAGGACATATCATCACAGCTCTGCGTTGACCTGCTGTCGCCAAAGCGCAGCGACATAATGCTCGATGTTTGCGCGGCGCCCGGCGGCAAGTCCTTCACGGCAGCGCAGTACATGCAAAACCGCGGAAAAATTTTTTCCTGCGATCTTTTTGACCACAAGCTAAAGCTTATTTCAAACGGGGCAAGGCGTCTCGGTATCGACATAATAAACACCTGCAAGCGGGACGCGGCGAACGGAGCAAATCTTGCGCTTGCCGACAAAATCCTTTGCGACGTACCGTGCAGCGGTCTGGGCATCCTTTCGCGTAAGCCCGAAATACGTTTCAAGGACGAGCTTATTCCTGCGGATCTGCCCGCGCTGCAATACAAAATCCTCTGCCGCAGCGCACTTATGCTGGCTGTCGGCGGAACCCTTGTATATTCCACCTGCACATTGAATCCCACCGAGAACGGCGGTAACACGCGCCGTTTTTTAGACGAACACCCCGACTTTTTCGGCAGAGAGATAACCCTTTGGCACGGTGTTGAACGCGCGGCGGACGAGCTGCCCTGCGAGCTTACGCTTATGCCGCACAAGGCAGGCTGCGACGGCTTTTATATGGCTGTTTTCGGAAGGAAGCGTTAAAGATGACAGACATTAAATCACTTACCCTGCCCGAGCTCGAAGCCTTTGCAGCTGAGCGCGGAATGCCTAAATATCGCGCAAAGCAAATTGCCGAATGGCTGAAAAAGGGAGTGCAGGATTTTGATGAAATGAGCAATTTACCGGCAAATGTTCGGGAACAATTGAAAACAAGTTGTTACATTTCTGTTGCAAATATTGAAAAAAAGTTGGTTTCAAGGTATGATAAAACAGTAAAATATCTTTTTTCCTTTGCCGACGGCGAATGTGTTGAGTCTGTCGTAATGAGCTACAGGCACGGGCTCTCAATTTGCATTTCCACTCAGGTGGGGTGTAAAATGGGCTGCACCTTTTGCGCAACGGGAAAGAGCGGCTTTTCGCGCAATCTCACCGCATCCGAGATACTTGCACAAATAGAAGCGGCTCAGCGCGATCTTAACGAGCGCATTTCCAACGTTGTTTTGATGGGCATGGGTGAGCCTCTTGATAATTTTGACAACGTTATGCGCTTTATTTCGCTTGTAACCGATGAAAACGGGCTGAATATAGGCGCAAGGCATATCACGCTGTCAACCTGCGGCATCGTACCAAAGATAAACGAGCTGGCAGAAAGGCGCCTGCAAATCAACCTCGCCGTGTCGCTGCACGCTACCAATGATGAGATACGCTCAAAAACAATGCCGATAGCAAAGGCGTATCCGATGGATACTCTTTTGGCGGCTTGTAAAAACTATTTTGACAAAACAGGCAGGCGCGTGACCTTTGAATACGCCATGATAAGCGGAGTCAACGACAGCGACGAAAACGCGCGCGAGCTCGGTCAAAGGCTGCGCAGGCTCAACTGCCACGTAAATCTTATTCCCGTAAATACGGTTGAAGGAACGGGATATAAAAAAAGCAATCTCGAAAGACAACAGTCTTTTATTAATATACTTGCCGGCTGCGGTATTACCGCCACGGTAAGGCGAACGCTGGGAAGCGACATCAACGCTTCCTGCGGACAGTTAAGAAGAAATCACCAGTATCAAGGAGGATAATAACTTGGAAGTTTTCAGCAAAAGCGACGTCGGACTTATAAGAACACAGAATCAGGACGACTTCCGTTTCGGTGTTATTTCTCCAAGCTGTGTCTGGGCTGTTGTGTGCGACGGCATGGGCGGAGCTAACGGCGGAAACATAGCAAGCGCTACCGCCGTGGAATATATCAGTACAAAAATAACCGACCTTTATAAAAGCGATATGACAAAGGATCAGATCGGCGAGCTTATGGCGGAGATAGTCGTAAACGCAAACATGCGCGTGTTTGAGCTTGCGTCCAAGGACCCCGAGCTTGCCGGCATGGGCACCACCTGTGAATTTGTATTTGTAAAGGATACCACGGTGCACGTGGTTCACGTCGGCGACAGCCGCACTTACGCAATTCGCGGCGGCAAAATAAAGCAGCTTACCGAGGATCATTCCGTTGTTCAGGAAATGGTGCGCAGGGGAGAGCTGACCTATGAAGAAGCCCAGCACCACCCAAACAAGAACTTTATTACGCGCGCCCTGGGCATCAAGCCCTCGGTTCGCCTTGATTACATAGAGGCAAACTTCATCTACGGCGACGTTCTGCTGATTTGCAGCGACGGCCTGTCAAACCACGTAACCACCGGCGATATGGTGAAGATTTGCCATGAAAACCGCGGCGACGACCTTATAAACAAGCTTGTGGAGTGCGCCAAAAACGGCGGAGGCACGGACAACATCACGGCAACGGTTATCTACTAAAAAGGAGCGGCAGCTATGGATAAATATCTTGGCAAGCGTCTTGACGGACGCTATGAAATACACGAGCTTATCGGCGTAGGCGGAATGGCAAACGTATATCGCTGCACCGATACCATCGACGACCGCGAGGTCGCTATCAAAATCTTAAAGGACGAATACCTCAATAACGAGGAATTTATTCGCCGTTTTAAAAACGAATCAAAGGCTATCGCCATGCTTTCTCACCCCAACATCGTAAAGGTGTATGATGTGAGCTTCGGCGACATGATACAGTACATCGTAATGGAATACATCGACGGCATCACTCTTAAGGAGTATATTGACCGTCAAGGCATAATCGAGTGGCGCGATGTGCTTCACCTTACCACCCAGGTGCTCAAGGCATTGCAGCACGCTCACGAGTGCGGCATAGTCCACCGCGACATCAAGCCCCAAAACATAATGCTTTTGCAGGACGGCACCATAAAGGTCACCGATTTCGGCATTGCGCGTTTTTCCGACAAGGCAACACGCACCATGACCGATCAGGCTATAGGCTCGGTTCACTATATAGCGCCCGAGCAGGCAAAGGGCGACGTTACCGACGGAAAAACCGACATTTATTCCGTTGGCGTAATGCTTTATGAGATGCTCACGGGCAGGCTGCCATTCGACGGTGACTCAGCCGTTTCGGTAGCGCTTATGCAGCTGCAATCGACACCCAAGCGCCCGCGTGAGGTCAACCCCGGGATCCCCGTCGGACTTGAACAGATAACCATGCGTGCAATGCAAAAGCAGCCCTCCGAGAGATACACCTCGGCGGCAGAAATGCTCAGTGACATCGAACGCTTCCGTCTTAATCCGTCCATTGTTTTTGATTACGGCAGCTCGTTTGTAGATCATCAGCCCACCAAATACGTCAGCGACATCAAGAAAAAATCCGAGCCCGTAAAACAAAGATACATTCAGGAAGACTCCAAGCCCGCACGTGTTGAGGCAGATGACGACGATTATGTCAAGGAGCACAGCGGAGTGTTTTACGCGGTAAAGGGCATACTTATCGCGTCGCTGATAGTTTGCGCGATATTCTTCGCTCTTGCTGCTATTCGCGGCTTTAACTCCTCGCAATCAAAGGATGTTGACGTGCCCGACTATGTGGGCAAAACCCTTGTTGAGGCTAAGGAGCAAAACCCCGACAACTTCCGGTTTGAAATCAACAGCAAATACGATGAATCAAAATCCCTAGGCGTTGTGCTCGCACAGGAGCCCGAAGCAGGCAGCATGAAGGTCAAGTCCGGCTCTACCATCGTATTAACTGTAAACGGCACCGATACCGAGATAGCCGTGCCCTTCTTCACCTCAAACTATAAGGAGGAAGAGGCGTCGGCAGCTCTAAAGGACAGAAGCCTTATTCCGCAGGCTGTTTTGGTAGAAAATACCAAAACCCCCAAGGGTTATGTTATAGGCACATTCCCTGCAGCGGGTGCAAAGGCGACCATAGGCTCCACCGTGTATGTGTATATCTCCAACGGCGCACGCTCCGAAAATGTTGAGATACCCGAGATCATAGGCAAGGATCTGTACGAAGCAAAATCGGCTCTCGAAGAACTCGGTCTTACGGTTGAAACCGTTTATGACGACGAAAGCAAGCAGAAACGCGACACCGTCATAAGCTCTTCACCTCTGCAAAAGGGCAAGGTAGAAAAGGGCACCGTGGTCACACTTAATGTAAGCTCGGGAGTAGGCGACAAGAGCACGGTAACCGTCAATGTCGATCTGCCGGCAGGCGTTGAGGAATCAATAGAGATGACCGTAATCGTTGACGGCGCGGTTGACTATAACCTCTCAAAGACTGTCATTCCGGCATACGGCTCTACGAGCGCTCTCAACTTTGAGGGCTCGGGCACCAAGACCGTTGTGGTTCAGCTAAACGGTAAGATCTATCGTGAATACGTTATCGACTTTTCAACGGGCTCGGTCAGCACCACGACATATCCCTACGAGCCGGCTACGGAGCCCACTACGGAGGCTCCCACCGAATATACCGAACCGCCTACCGAAGAGCCCACCTACTATACAGAGGAAACCACCATCTACGATGAACCCTTGGAAGGCGGCGACAACGCCGACAACGGTTTCGATTACGGAATTTGATATGACGGAAAAACAAGGCATCCTTATGAAATCCATCGGCGGCTTCTACTATGTGCGCTGCGAGGATAAGGATTACGAGTGCAAGGCGAGGGGCAGCTTTCGCAAAAGCGGCAATTCTCCCGTGGCGGGCGACAGGGTCAGCATAACCGTGCCCGACGACGGCTACTGCTCAATAGAGAAGATACTGCCGCGCAAAAACAAGCTTAAGCGTCCCGCTCTTGCAAATATAGACGTGCTTGTCATAGTGTGTTCCACGGTTGACCCGTACCCCAACTATACTGTCATCGACAAAATGACCGCCGTTGCGGTGAACAACGAAATGCAGCCCGTGCTTGTTGTTTCAAAAAACGACCTGAAAAACGGCGACGAAATAGCGGAGATTTACCGCAAGGCAAACATTCCCGTGTTTCAATGCTCGCCCGATGATAAAGCCGAAGCAAAGCGTCTTTTGGCATATTTGCATGGCAAAACTTCTGCTTTCACGGGTAACAGCGGAGTGGGAAAATCCACTCTGCTCAACCTGCTTTTTCCATCACTCGGGCTTCAAACTGGCGAAATAAGCGAAAAGCTGGGCAGAGGCAGGCACACCACACGTGCAGTAGAGCTTTATGAGCTTGACGGCTGCTTTGTGGCGGACACTCCGGGCTTTTCCACGGTTGACCTGCAACGGTACGAAATGATAGACAAGGATCGCTTGCAGTATTGCTTTCCGGAGTTTGAAAAACACTTGGGCAGCTGCCGGTTCATCTCCTGCGCGCACACCTGCGAGCTCGGCTGCGCAGTTTTGCAGGCGCTTGCCGACGGAGAAATAGCAAAAACACGCCACGACAGCTATGTGGCTATGTATAACGAAGTAAAGGATATAAAGCATTGGCAGCTAAAATGACCGGGCGCTGCGTTATTATCGCAGGCTCACCCGACGCAAGCGTTGGTTTTATACGCAGTTTTGCAGATACGGGCGATTACATAATCTGCGCCGACCGCGGCTATGATCACGCAAGGGCGGCAGGAATCAAGCCCGATTTGATTGTAGGCGACTTTGACTCGGTACGCGAAGCCTTGCCGTCAGACTGCGAGCTTGTGCAACTAAGCCCCGATAAAGATGATACCGATACGCTTCATTGCATAAGCATAGGGCTTGAAAAAGGCTATATGCGGTTTTCAATCCTCGGCGCTGTCGGCGGCAGGCTTGATCACAGCTTTGCAAACCTTTGTGCGCTGCAATACATATATGAGTACGGCGCAAAGGGCGAGCTTGTTTCCGAAAATGAAACGATAACCTTTTTGGACACAGGCGATCATGCTTTTGATAACTGCTTTGGAATGACGTTTTCGGTTTTTCCCTTCGGCTGCAAAAGCGTTGGTCTCAGCTATAAGGGCGCAAAGTATCCGCTCAATCACGGAACACTTGAAAACGGCTTTCCAATGGGAGTTTCAAATGTATTCACGTCTGACCATGCAATAATAACCGTGCATGACGGCGCGGCAATAATCATAATAAACAATTGTTTGTCGGCGTTATAATATCGACCGAAAACACATTACTATAACAAAACTGTAATTATAATGACATTTATCCGCCTTGAAAACAGGTATATGACTGTGATATAATTCTTTTTAGAAAAAATAGTTATCAGCAGAATCAGGTTTTGGAGTGAGAAGCAGTATGTCACTATGTATGGGATGCATGCAGGAGATCGGCGACAATAAGATCTGTCCCGCGTGCGGATTTGACAATACAGAAAAACAGCAGGCTCCGTTTTTGCCATACGGCGCGGTGCTTGCAAACAGATATATAGTCGGCGCGGGAATCGACACCAACGGCGAAAGTACACGTTACCTCGGCTTTGACAGGCAGACGGGCGACGTTGTTATCGTGTGCGAGTTTTTGCCCATCGGGCTGTTCAGCCGCGGTGAAGGCGAGACCGCAGTC
The DNA here is from genome assembly GCA_902798365.1 of uncultured Ruminococcus sp. Taxonomy (GTDB): domain Bacteria; phylum Bacillota; class Clostridia; order Oscillospirales; family Acutalibacteraceae; genus Ruminococcoides. Next base: position 4,942 of record CADBWP010000019.1, on the reverse strand, counting down.
AGGGTAAACTATGAGAACCGCCTTGTGTTCAATAAGCTCAAAGACGATTTTATCGCATATTATAAAATCCTCTCGGAGCTGCGCGAGTTGTCGGCTCTTATGAATGTTCACAATATTCTTGAGCAAAACAACACCGTATATGTAATAGAAGAAAACGAGGATCTTATTCCGTTTACCGAGTATGTCGAGCGAAGCAACGGCAGCCTCGAATGGGATATTGCGCGTCCGCTGTTTATGCCCGTTATCTCGGCATTGGAGGCTCTGCACAAGAGGGGAGTAGGCCACTACGCCGTATCGCCCAAAAATATGTATATAACATCCTCGGGCAAAATTAAAATCACGGGCTTTGCCACCGAAAACGAGCGCAAGCGCGGCACCTCGCTTAAGTCGCAGCTGTTTTCCGGAGCCGCGGCTCCCGAGCAGTATGAAGACAATTTTCCGCTTGACGATATAACGGATATCTACGGCTTTTGTGCCACCTTGTTTTACGCGCTGACGGGTCATTTGCCCAAGAGCGCGCCCGAGCGACTTAAGGACAGCCGTTTGCTTATGAGCACCACCACCGTGCGCAAGCTTCCGCCTCATGTTGTGTCGGCGCTTGCCAACGGCTTGCAGGTAGAGCGCGAAAACCGCATTACCGATTTTGACGAGCTTCGTTCTCAGCTTTCGGTAGCTCATACCGCCAAGGCTATTCAAGACGAGATTTCACGCACCGCAAGCATGAATATCTCAAACGGCGGCGATAGCAGAAAAAGCAAAAACGGAATGTCGCATGCATCCATCATAATCATCTCGGCAGCGGTCACTGTGTTGGTGCTCGGAGTTATAGGTGTTTTCTGGCTTATGCAAAACCCGCTTTCCGGTATGTTCGGCAGCGAGACCCAAGCGACTCAGCCTGCCACACAAAGCACCGAATGGACAGGTCCCACCGTGCCGAACTTTTTGGGAATGACATATGATGACGCTGTAAAGGCAGCTGAGGCGGATTCAACTGTTACCATACTTAAAAACTATACCGATGAGTTCAGCGATGAGTACAAGGAAGGCACTATTATGCAGCAAAATCCGCCTGCGGGCTCAAAAATCACCGCAGAGGATACGTCAGCCGGCATATTGGTCAGCCTTACCGTCAGCAAGGGCTCAAAAAACCGCGAACTGCCCGACCTTGAGGGTATGACCCTTGACCAGGCATCCGACGAAATCGCCAAGCTTGGACTTCTCGGCACCGCCGAATTCCAGTACAACGACAAGTATGCCGACGGCAGAGTTATTGGATATAAGGATAAAAGCGTGGGCGAGACCGTTGAGTACGGCACTAACATCACAATAGTTGTCAGCAAAGGGCAGGAGCCCACAGAAACCAACAGCAGATAATAATTATTAATCGGGGACGGGCTTCCGTCCCTGTTTGTTTTTGCAATATTAAAGTTGAAAACCTTTTTCTGGTAATCTTTAACAAAATTCCGGTCATCATTTTTATCATCGGGTTGCCTGTTTTGTTGCATTTGCAATAGCATGTTAAAACTTTTTACAGTATAATAAAATTGTAATCAGACATGGAAGAGATAAGTTTTGAGTTAATGTGTTTTTAGGTAATTTAGGAGTTTTGATAATACCCGGTCATAATAATTCTCTCCGTGATACATTCCTTCTATGACCCGATATACCCCCTGAAGCAGCCGAGGCTTTTGCCCGGCTGCTTTCCTTTTTACAAAAGCATAAGCTATGTTTCAGGTAAATACCGCTTCCCAAAACAAAAGTATTTCTTTTTCACAGAAAACTTTTTGATATTTAGTCAATTTGCCTATGTCGTTTTTTGACGGATTGTGTTATAATATAACTTAGAAAAATCGCATGTGTATGCGGATTTTTAAAAGGCTTTAAACCGAAGCGATTAGCCCCGTCGTTCAAGCTTGTTTTCTTTTTACCCTATGCTTTGAACAGACGGCATAAGGCGCCCTGCGGCGCTTTTAAAGAAAGAAAAGAGGATGAAAAATGTTTGATACAGGGCAGACTGTCCTTTACGGATCAAACGGAGTGTGCACAATTGACGGCGTAACAGTCAGGTCTGTAGGCGGAACAGATGTTGAGTATTACGTGCTTAAGCCTATTTGCTCGCGCGAGTCAACGCTCTATGTCCCCGTGGGCAACGAGCGGCTTGTGGGCAAGATTCGCCGCGTCCTCTCGGCGGACGAAATCAACTCTATCCTTTCACACATGCCCGAATGTGACGAATGGATAGACTCTAAAATTGAGCGCAGCGAGCGCTTTAAAGAGATTATTTCGCAGGGCGAATGTGAGGAGCTTATCAAGCTTATCCGTCTTATTCACCGCCATGGTGAACAGCAGATAGCAAACGGCAAGCGCCTGCATATTTCAGACGAAAGGTTCCTAAAAGAGGCAGAAAAAATGATTTGCGAAGAATTCTCGCTTGTCCTCAACATTGACCGTGACGAGGTAATAGGCAGGATACTTAAGCAGTCGGCATAAAACTAATAATCTCACACGTCGCCGCAGCGGCGTGTTTTTTTCTCTTTACAATCACCTTGATTAATAGTAAAATAAATATAATACGGATACTGAAAGGAATAATATGGACTATTCAAAAACACTTGCACAATTGTTTAACATCAAAGAGGAATACGCGCAAAACATAATAGCTTTGCTCGACGACGGCAACACCATACCGTTTATCGCACGTTACCGCAAGGAAATGCACGGCTCCATGGACGACCAGCTTATACGCGAATTCAGCGAAAAGCTTGAATACCTTCGCGGACTTGACAAGCGCAGGGAAGAGATACGCAGCCTGATAGCTTCGCAGGAAAAGCTTACCGACGAGGTCGCCGCAGCTCTCGACGCGGCACAAACTCTCAGCGAGCTTGAGGATATTTACCGCCCGTTCCGCCCAAAGCGCAAAACCAGAGCCTCCGTGGCAAAGGAACGCGGTCTGGAGCCTCTTGCGCTGGCAATAATCAAGCAGGAAAAAGAGTTCAGCCCGACAAAAGCCGCTGCCGATTACATCACCGAGGAAGTGCCCACCGCCGATGATGCGATTCAGGGCGCCATGGATATTATTGCGGAGCAAATCTCGGACAGCGCAGAAATAAGGAAAAAGCTTCGTTCCATTATCAGGCAGAGCGGCGCTTTGACATCATCTGCGGCAAAGCCCGATGAGGACAGCGTTTATGCCAACTATTACGAATTCAGCGAGCCCGTTAAGAAAGTTGCAGGTCACCGCGTTCTCGCCATAAACAGGGGAGAGAAGGAAGGCTTTTTAAAGGTCTCGGTTGCAATAGACAAAGATGTGCCTGTAGGCGTTATCTTCCGCCTGCTGAACCGCGACACAAATCCTCTTTGCACCGACATTTTACGTGATGTTGCCGAGGACGCCTACACGCGCCTTATCTTTCCGTCAATAGAACGCGAGATACGCGCAGAGCTTACAGAGGCTGCGGCGGAAAGTGCAATGAAGGTGTTTGCCGTCAACCTTAAACAACTTCTTATGCAGCCGCCCGTAAAGGGCAAAACTGTTTTGGGGCTTGACCCCGGCTACCGCACGGGCTGCAAGGTAGCGGTTGTTGATCAGACCGGCAAGGTGCTCGACACCGCGGTTATATATCCCACTCACTCCGAACGCAAAATAGCGGAATCAAAGCAAACCCTGCTGCGTCTTATCAATAAACACAACGTCGATATAATCTCGATAGGCAACGGCACAGCAAGTAAAGAGACCGAAATGTTCACCGCCGATGTATTAAAGGAGCTTGACCGCAAGGTTTATTATATGGTGGTGAGCGAGGCAGGAGCGTCGGTTTATTCCGCATCTAAGCTTGCCGCTGCCGAGCTGCCCGAGCTTGATTTGACCCTGAGAAGCGCCGCGTCTATTGCGCGCAGACTTCAGGACCCGCTTGCCGAGCTTGTGAAGATAGAGCCAAAGGCTATCGGCGTGGGACAATACCAGCACGATATGCCTCAAAAGCGCCTCGGTGAAACCCTTGACGGCGTTGTTGAGGACTGTGTAAACTCGGTAGGAGCCGACCTTAACACAGCGTCGCCCGCCTTGCTGCTTAGGGTATCGGGGCTTAACTCCACAGTTTGCAAAAACATAGTTGCTTACCGAGAGGAAAACGGGGCGTTTAGTTCCCGTGCAGAATTAAAAAAGGTGCCCAAGCTGGGTCCAAAAGCGTTTGAGCAATGCGCAGGCTTTTTAAGAGTTCCCGAAAGCCGCAATCCTCTCGACAATACTGCCGTTCACCCCGAAAGCTACAAGAGCGCAAAGGAGCTTTTATCTCTTGTTAATTATTCTGATAAAGAAATAAAGACCGCCAAATTCGGCGACCTTGCAAACAGAGTAAAGGCTATGGGAACAAAAACTCTCGCCGAAAAGCTGGGTATAGGACTTCCGACGCTTGACGACATAGTTAAAGAGCTGTCAAAGCCCGGGCGCGACCCACGCGACGAAATGCCGGCGCCTATGCTGCGTACCGACGTGCTCGACATAAAAGACCTTAAAGAGGGCATGGAGCTTAAGGGCACAGTCCGCAATGTTATCGACTTCGGTGCGTTTATCGACATAGGCGTTCACCAGGACGGTCTTGTGCACATCTCACAGATATGCGATAAGTTTATCAAGCACCCGTCCGAGGTGCTTAAGGTAGGCGATGTTGTAAATGTCAAAATCCTGTCGGTGGATACAAACAAGAACCGTATCTCTTTGACTATGAGATTCTAAAAAGATACAACCAAACAGCATAAAACGGTCGGGAAACAGATTAATCAAACCTGTCTCCCGACCGTTTATTGTGTAATACACTAAGAGTATCTCAAGTTTTCCTTTTTTTCATACTATTATTCAATAAAACACTTTAAAAATTGAAATCAATGTGGTATAATTTATACGGTGATAAAACGATGAGTTATACATTTACAGCACATGATA
>CADBWP010000018.1:32200-34911 GCA_902798365.1 uncultured Ruminococcus sp. | reverse complement strand
CGACGATGTGCTGTTTTTGGCGCGTATATTTTCAATAACCACCCACATGGACGGCACAAAGGACGTTGAGTGCGAGGGGCTGCTGGCGTATCTAAACGATTCCGTTATACCGCCGTATGTTTTTGATAAAGATTATCACATTGGTGGCAAGCGGGACAAAGGCGTTACTCCTACTTTGAAAAAATTTATTGAGGATTTATTGGACTATCACAATAGTCAAATGACAGCAGATCAATGTATATATTTGTCGGAATTTTACAGCGACGCAGAGCTACTTGAAAAATACGTTATTTATGAAAACACGGCGTTTTCAAGCGCGTGGGGAGAGCTGGCTGACAAGGTGCTGGAGCCCTACGGCGCGATTGTTAATTATTGGTATAATGATCAAACCTTACAGCGCGAAATTGCAATAGCAAAAGCCTCTTCTGCCGCCACTAATCCGGTTCAGACCTTGAAGCGCGGTGTGAATTTAAAGGACTACTCCGTTTACAAGGATTTTTTAGAGCTCGCCACGGGTCTTTATCCGTTATCGCACTATTATGATGATAACGGTGTCAGTCATACAATCGATATTTCCAGTTATACGGGGGGCACTAAATTCATTACAACCGGCGCCGCAAATACATACGGAAGAATCAACCGCCTTGTGGAGTATGATGGAATAACCAACGCAGAGACACTTTATGCGGCGGCAAACAGCAGGTTAAATCTAACAACATCACCTCCGCCCGTAGTCAACATTGAGATGATAGACCTTTGCGCGCTGGGAAAGGCGAACGTTCCGCTCAGAATTGAGAATTATGTCAAAATAGAAGATCCCAAACTTGTAAGTTTAATAGGCAAGGACAAATTGCCGCTGATAGCCTTTGACGTTGACCTGAAAGACCCGACGAACGGCAGCTATACGTTCAACGCCAACCAAAAATCATATGTTGCTAAATATTAGGAGGTGAAGCAATGACCGATCTTATCCACGTTATAACCTACGACCTTATGCACGTTCGGCGGAGCACGGCGGCGGTGGAGCACTCGCTCGACGAGAATGTGCGGTTTATCCGCCTTGTGTTTCAGAACGACGGAGCAGCTTTTGAAATTCCGTCGGGCGCGCAGGTTACAGCCTCTTTCGTCACCGACGACGACAGGCGGCTGCTGCTTGCCGATGACGTCGCCTGCACCGTTGACAGCGGCGCGGTGATTATTCCGACCGACCGCGCGGCTCTGCCCGGCGTTTCGGGGCGCGTATGCGTCGAGGTGACCGTCACCAACGGCAGCACAGTTATGGTAACGCCCGTGCCTCTGCGGCTCAGCGTTCGCCCGTCTATCCTCGACGACGCCCACACGGGTGAGATCAGCCGCGGCACTATTCCGGAGCTACTCAAGGAGGTTGCCGAGGCGCTTGAAAACGTTCCGCAGAAGTCGTATGATCCCGACGACGACAACGGCTATGTTACGCCGTTTTTCATGGGCGACTATGTTTATGATTCCATAGACTACGCATTTACGCACGACCTGACGGTTGACGCCAACGGCGCGGTGCATTACTCGGACGCCGATAGTCAGGATCATGTGTTGTTCAATATTCCCAAGCGGACAAGTCAGCTCACGAACGACAGCGGCTTTTTGACGAACGCCGACATTCCCGAAAAATCCACCGACATGGACGACGACAATGGTTATGTTACGCCGTTTTTCATGGGCGACTATGTTTGTGATTGCATAGACTACACATTTATGCACGACCTGCGGCTTATCCACGGCAACGTGTATTACTACGACGTTGACGGCACAGAGCACCTACTGTTCACCCTTCCGGCGGGTCAGCCCGGAGCCGACGGCAAATCCGCCTACCAGATAGCTGTGGATAACGGCTATCAGGGAACCGTGCAGGAATGGCTTGCCTCGCTCAAGGGCGCAAAGGGCGACACCGGAGCCACCGGCGCTCAGGGCGAGAAAGGCGACAAAGGCGATCCGGGCACCGACGGCACAAATGGCGCGGACGGTTTCTCACCGACCGCGAGCGTGTCAAAATCAGGAACCACCGCCACAATCACGATCACCGATAAAAACGGCACCACCACAGCGACTGTGACCGACGGCGCTAAGGGCGATAAAGGCGACAAAGGTGATAAGGGAGATAAAGGTGATACCGGCGCGACAGGTGCCACCGGTGCCAAAGGCGATCAGGGCGACGACTATGTGCTCACCTCGCAGGACAAGACCGACATAGCCGCCGAGGCGGCAGGCATGGTCAGCGTGCCCACAAAGACCTCGCAGCTTCAAAATGACAGCGGGTTCCTCACCGCACATCAGGATATTAGCGGCAAGGCGGATAAGGCAACCACCTACACCAAAACCGAGGTTGATACGGCTTTGTCGGCAAAGGCAAATGCCGCCGATGTGCCGACCAAAACCAGCGACATTCAGAACGACAGCGGGTTCATCACCGGGCGAGAGGATTACTGCCTCAGCCTGCCGCCCGTGATTTATACGGGACTGAACGGCGAGACGAAAATATATCCGCGCAACATACTTACGCCGAATTACTTAATGTACTGGGGTCAATACACGAACTCGACGACGATTGCCAACTATGACGATTACGCGTCCCTTGTGGGCACCGCCGCCGCGACCAAAAATGTCTTGTTCAGGACGTTTGACAGAGGCTATAAGAAGATTGAAGAAGGACATACGAGCGTGGTTATCAACTCGAC
>CADBWP010000018.1:0-32109 GCA_902798365.1 uncultured Ruminococcus sp. | reverse complement strand
CACAAAGGGCAGCTCGCCTAAGTACAACGAGGGCTACGCAGGGTGGAAATATACCGACTTTGTAAGCGCTTCAAAAGCCGCCGAGAACGCCTTTTGGAACAGCAGCACGGGAAAGTTCGATTTTTCATATTACATGACCGCAAACGGCTACAGCAATCTCAACAGCGTGTATATTCAGCTGGGAACGAACGACGCGTCGGCGTCGTCTATCATGGACAGCTTTGCCGACATTATCGCAGCCGCGCGTGAGATAGTGACGAGTATTTTAACGTACAACGCTAACATCAAAATCTATCTCGGGCTGACTGTTATGCCCACGCTTATTTCGACGAATTTCGCGGCAAAGTACAACGGCGTCGGCGTTCCGTGGATTATGCGCTATAACATGCAGCGGCTCAACGCGGCGCTTATCGCTGAGTTTTCATCAAACAGCGCGGTCAAAATCGTTGCGACGAACTGTGTACTTGACAGCACGACCGACATCTCGGACAACGTTCACCCAAATTCGGGCGGCTATCAGAAGATGGCGCAGCAGTTATACTACACCATGATGAGTTAAGGAGGGCATTATATGAGCTTTGAAAGAGTTAGTCAGCAGAAGCTTGACGAAAAAGTGGGAGCGGTCGATACCAAAATAGGCGACCTTTCGACCCTTTCGACCACCGAAAAAAGCACGGTGGTAGGCGCGGTAAACGAGCTTTTTACATCTGTCGGTAACGGGAAAGCTGCGGTCGCGTCCGCCATTACCGACAAGGGAGTTACGACAGCCTCGGACGCGACCTTTGCGACAATGGCGCAGAACATTGCCGCTATACCAACGGGCTCAACGCCCACGGGCACAATCAATATTAACACCAACGGCACCTACGACGTGACCGACAAGGCGAGCGCCGTGGTTGCCGTGCCGTCGGGCTCGGCAAATTCGCGGTGCTTTCTCAAAACCCTGTCGGCGGACGCCTCGGGCACACAGGTTGAGATGAACCCCGACGGTGACGCGGCCATAGCCGCGCATAAGAGCGACAGCAGCTTTACCGTGGGCGTCATCGCCCTGGGAATAACCTCAAGCGCAAGCTTTCGCTGTTCGGTAGTGGGAAACAATTCTCTGCATTCCGCAATAACGGTGTATGGAGTGTATCTGAGAAGCTCGCCGTCGGGCGTGGCAGGTATGTATATGACCGCTCCCGTCAATTCAAGCCCCGACAATTCACCCGGAAACGTCACCGTAGATTCAAACGGCGTTATCCGAGTTTTTGCAAGCTCCAGCTACGTACTTAAGGCGGGCAGTTATATCTGCGTCTGCGGGTGGTAGGTTATAACGGGAGGTGTTTCCAATGTCCGAAACAGTCATTATCGCGCTGATCAGCCTGCTCGGCACTCTCGGCGGCACGTTCGGGGGTATCTTGGCGACAAGCAAGCTGACAAATTACCGCATTGAGCAGCTGGAGAAAAAGGTTGACAAGCACAACAACATCATCGAGCGCACATTCAGATTGGAAGAAAACGACAGGCTGTTAGAAGAAAAAATAAAGGTCGCAAACCACAGGCTTGACGACCTCGAACGAAAGGAAGATTGACATGACCGATTTTAAAAGATGGATTCAAAAGGCAGGCGTCCGCGCTGTTAAAACCACGGCGCAGGCGGCTGTGGCAGTCATCGGCTCCACGGCTCTAATCACAGAAGTGAATTGGTACGTGGTAGCCTCGGCGGCGGCTCTTGCGGGCGTGCTCAGCCTGATAACCTCTCTTGCCGGGTTGCCGGAGCTGGAGGAAGAGGGCGACGCCAAGCACGCGAAACATTTTGAGGAGGACTGAGGATGGTCAAAACCTATTCATTCCCGGGCGACAGTGACCTGAAGCTTTCCGAGCATTTCGCCGTCGGCGAGTTTGTTACAAGCTCCGACTACGGCGGCGATTATCCGTCGGAGGTACCGATCGACGATCACCTTGTCGATATTTTAGAGCAGGTCTATGCGCATTTCGACTGCGACTGCGCGGTGATCAGCTCGGGCTACCGCACCTATGCCGTTGATATTGACGTGGGCGGCAGCGGCTACGGTATGCACACGCGCGGGATGGCGGCAGACGTGTGCTTTCGGCGAAACGGCGCGGAGCTGCCCAGCCGTCTGATAGCGTGCTACCTACAGGACATCGGCGTAAAGGGCATAGGCTACCGCTGCGGCGGCGCGGAGAACTGGACGCATATTGACACCCGAACGGAATCTGAGTGGTTCGGCGACGAAACAGACTACTCCTGCGGCTACAACGATTACTACGCTTACACGGGCACTACAAAGACAGAGGTTTACCCCGACGGCGACACGGGCGGCACAAGCAAGCTGCCCGACGTTGCGGCGGTTCAGGAGTGGCTTAACGACAACTACTTCGCCGGGCTTGTCGTTGACGGCATTTACGGTGCGGCAACCAAATCGGCGCTTATTCACGCCCTGCAAATCGAGCTGAACATAAACGGCGCGAACCTCGACGTTGACGGCATTTTCGGAGAGAAAACCAAGGCGGAGATATTATGTCTCTGGCAGGGCGACACCGGCAAACTCGTCTATATCCTGCAAGGGCTGCTGATAGCCCACAGCTTCACCGCAGGCGGCTTTGACGGGATTTTCGGCGCGGGCACCAAAGCCGCAGTGATTGCGTTTCAGTATAAATACGGGCTTGAAGCAGATGGTGTTGCAGGTAAGGAAACGTTCACCGCGCTGTGTGGGTGATAAACGATATAAGCGAATTTGCCACGAATTTGCCACGAAAGGAATACAGCCGCATTGCAAAGCGGTTTTCGGGGCATTTTTATAAAGTTCGAATCTTGTCACCTCGACCAACCTTAAAAGCTCGGTATTTATGCGGAATCTATGGATTTTGGCTTAAATACTGGGCTTTTTGCTGTTTTATATTGATTACAGATTTGCTGATTTGAAAGTGATTTTGCCTGTTTTTTAAAAATTCCGTGCCACGAATTGCCACGCGTGCCACGGTAAATAGAATTGCCCCGCCTTACTGACGGGGCTTTTGTTACGCCTGTTTCTCTGCGTTCTTGGTTTTAAATTCATTTGAGAATATGTTCACTATCTGAGCGTTGAAGGCCGGGGTTTTATCGCGCAGGGCGTGGGCATAGACCTTGTGGAGCATTTCAATTGACGCCCAGCCGCCCACCTTGGCTATGTACTGATCGGGCACGCCCTTTGAGTGCAGCAGGCTTGCCCAATAGTGGCGGAGGGCGTGAAATTTAAAGCTGAGGTTTTCTTTTTTCTTTATCCGTTGCCAGTTTCGTTCCAGCTTGTCGGGGGTTATTGAGAAGCTCCATGTCTTTACCTCTTTGATCACGTCGGGCGGCAGGGGGCAAAAGCGATAGCCCGCCTCGGTTTTGGGCGGCTTTATAACAAACCTGTTGTTTTCGTCCTTCACCATGGCTTTGTTCACGTTCACGCCAAAGCTTGTTACGTCCTCGGGGGTGAGGGCGCATATCTCCTCGCGGCGCAGACTGCCCCTGCTTGCAAGCAGGATTGGCACGCGCATTAATTCGTTGGCTGCCGCGAGAGCCTGCGACACCTCTTCGGAGGTGGGCACACAGACCTCGGTTTTTGTCTTTTGCGGCAGGTCGGTGTTGAGGACTATGCCCGGCGCGTAAAGCTTGAGCACCTTATGCAGCAGCCCGTGCTTGTCGCGGACAGTCTTCGGCGCATAGGTTCTTGCCGCTTCGTTGACGGCGATCTGAACCAGCTCGGGGGTTATGTCTTTAAGCTTCATTTGCATTAGGTTAGGAAAGTCGCGCTTGCTTGCGTTGCGGTATTCGCGGACGGTTGAGGGGGAGAGCGTGTCGGTGTGCGTGTCGATGAAGCGCTTGTAGGCTTCGCTTAACGTGAGTTGAGGGTAGGGGACAGAGGTGTTTGTCAGACTGGGTACATGCATTTTGGCGGCGAGCTGCGCCTCGGTTTTGGTGTCGGCAGTATAGGACACATAATGCCGCTTGCCGTCTTTATCGGTGTAGTCGTATGCCCGGGCACGCCATCGACCCGACGGAAGCTTTTTTGCTTTTGGATTGCTCATATTTTTTGCTCCTTTCAAAAAAGGGCGCAAAAATCCCTTGTGATTCTTCAGTATTTTCTGAAAAAACTTGAAAAACTCACAAGGGTATGGTACAATTTATTTGCGTAATAGCACCATGACGCGCCCTGTGTTATGGTTCCGTCCTGCTTGGTGGCCGCCGAGCAGGGCGGTTTTTTTTGTTTATTGTTTTTCTATAGTCCAATCACCATCGGCTTTGACTTCAAAGAAGATATTAGGGGCTTTTTCAACTTTTACAATACCACTATAGTTACCAACTTTTGCCACTAACAGTTCCATGTAACCTTCATTAACCCCATACTCTACGACAGAAAAGCCCCCTTCTCCAAAATGTTCTAATTTCCATGACCCGCCGCTGTACGATGTAATACCTGTAATAGTGTCACCATTTCCGGAAAAACTACTTGAATCATCGATTGATAATTCGGATGATTTTATGCTCCAATTACCCGAAGAACATTTTACTTCCAAATTAAAATCTCCTGAATGATCTATTAATAAATCACCGCTGTAATTCCCTACTTCAGCTACAAGGAGTTCATCATATTCATCACCTTCATAAGAAACAACAGAAAAGCCGCCATCACCATTGTGTTCAATGTGTAAAACTGCATAGTTTTTTACATGTAATCCGTCAGCAACATAATCACCATTGCCCTCTGCCCAAAAGCCATCAGATGATGCATTGTCTTCAATTTTTGGGGCTTCTGTCGGCGGCTCTGTAAGTTTTTCCGTCGGGGGTTCTGTGGGTTTTTCTGTTGTCGGTTCCGCAGTTGTGGGAACAACGGTTGTTGGTTCAACTGTTGTAGGCTGAATTGTTGTCGTGACTGCTTTTGTCGTTTTTACGGTAGTAGGCTGCGTTGCCGATGTTTCTTCGGTCGATGAACAACCTGCCACAATCACGGCGCAGATCAGAGCGGTAACAACAAAGACCGGAAGCAAACAGCCGCCGCCTGTGGCAGCCTTGCCGACTTTACGCTGACGACCCGATTTGGTTGTGGGTATGCCTGTTTTCTTGGCAACTTTGCGCTTGGCGTTAGTGATCCCGGTGGCACGCTTTGCGCTGAATGACAGTCCGGGTATGCCTGTGTTTGATTTCTTTTTTGCCATGTTATAATCTCCCTTATCCTGCATTTGCTTCTATTTCATTATGTACAACGGGTTCGTAATCATAGAAATGCTCACGTTTAATATGTGACAATTCATGTTTGGTTGCTTTTCGCTGCACATCATAGCTCAATAATTCGTTGATATACACATTGTAATTACCATCTTCGTCAAGCACTGTAACTCCCTTTACAGTTAAAGGCAATTTCAGGCTTCTGATAAAAATATCACCCAAGTCATTCATCCTTCTTTAATGCCTCAATTATCTTTACTGCCTGTATGATATCCTCTTTAGTAGCGCCTTTTGCAAGGCTGAAAAGCATACGCATTTCACTGCGATTTTTTAACTCTTCTAAATACTCTTGTAATTCTATGTCGTCCGTCAGTTGGGCAGCTTCCCTTTCTTCCGTTAAATCGGACTTCAAAATTCCAAAGTAATCAGCGAGCATTTGCATTTTATCCACACGGGGATATTTCTTAGCGTTCGCCCAGTCTGATACCGTAGAAGCGGTAATTTTTAAGTCCTGCACAAGGTCATTCTGGGTTTTATGATTGATAGCCAAATAATAATTCAGGTTATAAGCGAATACTTTTTTATTTCTTTCTGCGTCGGTTGCTGTCATTTTGTCCACCTCTTTTTACCTCGATTATACACTAAAAGCGTAAAAAAATCAATAGTTTTCAAAAATATTTTCGTTTTTAGCTTGACATTACGCTAAAAGCGTGATAAAATAAAAATGGACTCAAGAGAAACGGAGGTGAATATATGTCCGAACAGATACAATATCCTATGATAACATTAGCGGCAGCACGTGTAAACGCGGGCTTTTCGCAAAAAAGCGCCGCAGATGAGCTTGATATTACCAAAGAAACGCTGTCAAACTACGAAAACGGGAAAAGTGTTCCTTCTTGGGATATGGTTAAGAAAATCGAAGCACTTTATAAGTTCCCTGCGGACTTTATTATTTTTGGCAATCAATTACGCTTTAAGCGTATGTGACAGCGATAGAAAGGAGGCAAAGCATGAAAAGAGGTGTAAAAGTGAACTTTATAGAAGAATCTGAAAAAAGGCTGCAAATGACTGAGGAACGAGAGAAAAAATGCGAAAAAACAGCCTCCGAGATATTGGAGCTTCTCAGAGGCTATAAGGTTTCCCAGCTTGAATATGAGTTTATCATCAAAAAACTTGACCACAAGGTCAAAATGATTGTTCAAAACTCAATTATTTAAATGAATTGGGATAGTTTTGAGCGTAGTACTTTACAGATCTCTCGTATGCGCTGAGGAAATAGTCAAGCTCAGCGGCATACTCAGGCTCGGTTTCTTCCGTGATCTCGCCGTTATCCAAAGCAAAACGGAATTTAGCCTGTGCAAAAGCAAGTGCTGCCTCATGTATCATATCCATAATTTCACCCCCTTTCGGCTTTATTATAACAACTGACAGCCGAAAGAACAAGCAGAAAGGAGACAAAGCATGAACAAGCTCGAAAGAAAAACCTCAAAACTCGAACGTTTCTGCGCAACTTACCCGTGGGCAAGATGCTTAGACGGGGAATGCCCGCTTGAAAAATATTGTAAAACCGACAGCGACGATACCATGAGAGATTGGGCACCCGATAAAATTTGCAACGCGTATTCGGAAGCTGTTCAGCGCGGAATCATTTAGGAGTAGGAAAACATGAACAAGCTCGGCAACGGCATGGCCACGCGCGGTCAGGCTTTGCGAAGGTATAGCAAAGCGTTGTTTAGCAACGGCGAAGTTAAGTATTGCGAGGCAAAGGCAATGTACGGTTTTGCAAAGCAAAGGCAATGTGTTGATCAGCAAGGTAACGCTGCGGCATAGTGTGGTGTGGCAATGAAATGGCAACGGCAGAGTTGAGTATTGCAGAGCAGAGGCGAGGTATAGTGCAGTACAGAAATGCAGCGGCTGGGTATGGCAGAGGAAGGCAAAGGAAAGCAAAGGCAAAGCACAGCCCCGCGGAGCCATGCAACGCAAGGGCGTTGCGAAGCATCGTTAGGCAATGCTAAGGCATGGCAAAGTATCGCAGAGCTAAGCAAAGGCAAAGCAGAGTTTTGTACCGCAAAGCAATAAAACAAAAGGAGTAAAGAGTTATGAAAATCGAACCCGAAATCATAGGCGTAAGGATCACATTTACCGAGGAAGTGCTTGGAACTTCCCCGAACAATCCGAACATACATGATGAATTCATAGCCAGCAAGGCACCCGACGCGGTAAGCCGCGAGGAAGAGATCGCCGCGATCGGCGTTGAAGAGGCGATTGAAAAATCAATGACGGTTTTTCCTCGCATGAAGGACGACAGCGGCAACGAGGTTCCGTTCTTGTGGAACTATCAGATAAAGGGCTTTTTTAAAGACACCTGTTCCGCTCTGCGCAAAATAAAGGGAAGCGAGAGCTCGAAAATAAAAGCCTTTAAAAAAGAGATTGACGGGCTGATCTTTATTGCGGAGCGAAAGATACCGTTTCAAAATCCCGACGGGCTGGCGGTAGGGGACTGCCAGCGATCGCTGAGGGCTCAGACGGCGCAGGGTGAAAGGACGTCGCTTGCCTGCTCGGAGACTGTTCCGGCAGGAAGCTTCGCGGAGTTTCACATTGAGGTATTCAAGCCGGAGCTGTGCGAGGCGGTAAGAGAATGGCTCGACTTCGGAACGCGGCGCGGCTTGTGCCAATGGCGCAACAGCGGCAAGGGTACGTTTGTGTGGGAAGAAATATAAGCTTCATAACCGACCGTGCTCGGTTGACTATATTTGGTAAACCTCTTTTACATGTGTGCTGATCATCGTTGAACTCCTTTCATTAATATTCCGATACGGGCGGCACGGCGCCCTATTTTGAATGAACGGTGAACGGCTAATAATGAACGGTGAATAGTGAATAATGAACGATTAAAAATTAACGGAAGGAGGATAATACATGACCGTTAAAGAAAACGCCCGGCAGCGCGATATGTTCGTTAAAAGTCTGCTTGCACAGGCGTTGCTCAAGGGCGTTGACGCTGCGACGCTTAAGACCGACGCCTTCGGAAGCTACGCCACGGGCAACAGACGGTTGAAAAACGACCCGGGCAGGCTTACGCTTCAAGACCTGTTCAACATAGCTACGCGGATAAGAGTGCCGCCCGCGGAGCTGATAACCACAGCGGCACAGTTTATGAATACTAAATAAAGGGGAATAACGATGAGTAAAGAAATGTTAAAAATCAGCTACAGGCAGGGCAAGGGCATAATCATCAAGGGTGAAATGACCACAAAGCACATTGACGACGCGCTGCGCGAGCTTGTGAAAATCCGCACGGAGCTTGTCGCCCGTGAACGTCCGGTGCAGGTCATCAGACCCACGGTCAGACCCGCGATTGTGCAGCCCGTTCAGCCGGCACAGAAGCCGAGAATAATAAACGCGCTGGTATTTGCCACGGTTGGCAGCCCGGCAGCCGCCGAGGAGGGTCTTTTTGGACAGTAAAGAAAAGTTATGTCGGTATCAAATTGAAAGATACCGCCGTTTTCGTGAAGAAAAACGCTGTCCTCAATGCGGCAAGCAGGACGAACGCACATTAAACGGGAAGTGCTATTGTGAGAAATGCATGGATAATAGGAGAAAGAAATGTCGCCGACAGTATCGCAACCGACAACAGAATCACGAATGCACGCGCTGCGGCGTGAAGCTTCCCAACGATTATTTTTACGTTAAGTGTGACAATTGCAGAAATAGAGAACAGGAAAAATGCAGAGAAAAGAAAAAAACCGCCGGGGCGGCAACCCCGAACGGTCAAAAACAATAAGCTTAATTCAATTATAGACCAAAAACAGGAAGCAGTCAAGAGGTAACCAAATAAAAACAAATAAGGAATAAATATGAACTATAACGATTTTTTAAAAACAAAGGAAATCCGTGTTTTACCGTCGGGCTTTAATGTTGAAGAGGGCAAGCTCAACCCTGCGGCTTTTGATTGGCAGCGACATGTCGTTTCATGGGCGCTTAAACGCGGCAAGGCTGCGTTGTTTGAGGACTGCGGGCTGGGCAAGACGCTGCAACAGCTTATGTGGGCAGAACAGGTCTGTAAATACATAAAAAGACCTGTGTTGATTGTCGCCCCTCTCGCTGTTTCTTTGCAAACAAAAAGGGAGGGTGAAAAATTCGGCATAGCTGTTAATATTTGTGAATCGCAGGCGAATGTTCGAGAAGGAATAAACATTACCAACTATGAAAAGCTCGAAAAATTTGACGCCACGATATTCGGCGGTGTAGTACTTGATGAATCATCAATTTTAAAATCTTACATGGGCAAAACCAAGCGCATGATTATAGAAAAATTTGCCTATACACCGTATAAGCTTGCTTGTACGGCAACCCCGGCGCCGAATGACTTAATGGAGCTTTTAAATCATGCTGAGTTTTTAGGGATTATGAAATCGTCCGAAGCTCTTGCAATATGGTTTATTGCCGATCAAAGTGAAAGCGGCAAATACAGGTTAAAAGGACATGCCGAGAAGGATTTTTGGCAATGGGTAAGCTCTTGGGCAGTATGTATAGAAAAACCGTCCGACATAGGCTACAGCGACGAAGGCTACATTTTGCCTCCGCTTACGGAAAAAGACGTAACTGTTGGTTCATCAAATGCATTAACAGCGTTTGAAGATATAGCGCGTCAAATTGAGACATCTGCAACAGGCTATCACAAAGAACGGCGCAGGACACTATCTGATAGATGTAAAGAAACTGCACGGATCGTCAGTTCAGACCAAAATCAATATGTTATTTGGTGCGGTATGAATGACGAGGCTGATGAATTAAAACGATTGATCCCGGAAGCTGTTGAGATACGTGGGTGTGACAAGCCTGAGAAAAAAGAAAAAGCGGCTATGGACTTTATAAACGGATCTATACGCGTGCTGATAAGTAAGCCGAGTATATTCGGCTATGGCCTGAATTTTCAAAACTGCAACAAATCCGTTTTCTGCGGAATGGACTATAGCTTTGAAAGCTATTATCAAGCTGTAAGACGTTTTTATCGATTCGGTCAAAAAAAGCCGGTGGAGATAATTCGCGTATTAGGCGATACGGAAATCAACATTCTAAAAACGATTAACCGAAAAACTGACATGAAAGAACATATGCGTCATTCAATGGCTGATACAATGAGAGGCTTTCAAACAGGCAGTAATGTTTCATTCGGGCTTGATCTCAGCAAAAAAACATATGATATTCCCGTATGGTTGAAAGGAGCGTAAATGGAAGAAAAGCTTAAACCTGTAATAACGGACCGCTACGCACTTTATAACGGTGATTGCGTTGATATTGCGCGAACGATACCCGATAACAGCGTTCATTTTGAGATATTCTCGCCTCCGTTTGCGAATCTGTACATATATAGTGATGACCTGCGTGACATGGGTAATTGTAAAAATACGGAAGAGTTTTTTAAACAATTTGATTACCTGATTCCGGAGCTTCACCGCATTTTGATGAACAATCGACTTTGCGCAGTTCATTGTAAAAACATCGTCAAATATAAAGGCAGAGACGGCGTGAGCGGTTGGAGCGATTTTCGCGGTGATATAATAAGACACTTTGAAAAATTCGGTTTTCAATATCACAGCGAGGTTGTTATTTGGACAGACCCCGTGCTCGAAATGCAAAAGACAAAAACGCAACGCTTGCTCTACTGCCAGCTTCAGCGAGACGCGAGTTGCACGGGGATCGGTATGCCGGAATACCTTGTTATTTTCAAAAAGTGGGACGAAGGGGATTCTACACCGATAAAACACTACAAATCAGTTGACGACGCTCTCAGAGACGGTAACGTTCCCGAACAGGCAATCGACCTTGAAACGTGGCAAAGGTACGCTTCTCCCGTATGGTTTGATATAAAGCGCACCGATGTACTTAATGTGAGAACAGCACGTGAAAACCACGATGAAAAGCACATTTGCCCGCTTCAGCTTGAAGTGATAAGACGAGCGGTAAAACTATGGAGCAACCCCGGCGAGATAGTATTCTCTCCGTTTGGCGGTATTGGTTCAGAGCCATATATAGCGCTCGAACAAAAGCGAAACGCAGTAGCAGCGGAGCTGAAGCCCTCGTACTTTTCGCAAATGGTAAAAAACTGCCGAGAGATTTGTCAAGCCTCAGAGCAGATTAGTTTGTTTGATATTTAAAAGGGAGGATTATTTATGTTTAACAGCGAAATTTTGCGGCGTCTCGGATATATGATTTCTTTGTGCTATGAAATAAATTCCGAGAAAACGCTTTGTGAAGAAACGGGCGATTTGCCGACCGTATTTCTCAATTTTTCGGGGCACGTTTGCGACGTGGATTTGCAGATCCATGAAAACGGATGGGAAAACGAATCTTATCCCGAGTATCAGAGAAACTGCTATCTCACCGACGAAAACGCCGTGATTGAGCTCGATGAAATGATAGCCGAATTGACCCGGACGCTCGGCAACAAAAAGCACAGAGAGGAGCACAACGCAAATGTGCGAAATGTGCAGGCGCAGCCCGTGCCACCCGAGATGTCCTAACGCCGATCCGCCGAAGGTCATCGGGCAATGTGTTCAATGCGGGCAGGATTTGACCGCAGACTATACTTACTATTCAGACGCCGACGGAAATCTGTATTGTTCAAAGGAATGTGCACTTGATTATATAGGCGTCACCGAGGAAGAATATGACGAATGATTTTAAAAGCGGCGTACCGTACTTTACAATGGCTGAGATTCGCGTTGAGGTGGCTTTTCCCGAGGATAAGGTCAAATGTCGTTACTGCCCGTTTTGTCGTTCAGAGAGCGATTTGGGGCGATTCTGGTGCAGAATAATGAACATAATGTTGTACAACCCCGATTATCCCGAATTGCCCGAGGGCTGTCCGGCAACGCTGACGGGTGAGATTCACGGTACGGCGCCGAAGTATAAAAAAGGAGACTGACATGGGAGTTCCCGTATTGATTTTAGGCGAGAGCGGAAGCGGCAAGTCTGCCTCGCTGCGAAACTTTAACAAAAACGAGGTGGGCGTGCTTAACGTCGCTTCAAAGCCGCTGCCGTTCAAAACGGATATAGAGCCGTTCAATATTAATCGCAAGGCAAAGGAAAAGGGCGTGAGCCGTTACGAGCTGATCAAAAGCGTCATCAAAAAGGCAAAGACAAAGACGCTTGTCATCGACGATTCGCAATACCTTTTGGCGTTTGATTCGTTCGACAAAGCCAAAGAGACCGGATACGGCAAATTTACGACGATGGCGGTCAATTTTGAGAAGCTGATCGAGTTCTGCATTGACGATATTGAGGACGACAAGATCATCTATTTTCTTCATCATTGCGAAACAAACGACACGGGCAAAATCAAGGCAAAAACAATCGGCAAAATGCTCGACAGCCAGCTCACCGTCGAGGGGCTGTTTTCAATAGTCCTGTTTTGTCAGACGGACGGCAGGGTGCATGAGTTTGTCACGCAATCCGACGGCTTTACCACGGCAAAATCGCCCATGGGAATGTTTGAAAACAAAATAGACAACGACCTTAAAATGGTCGATAAAACCATAAGAGAATACTATAACATGAAATAACGAAAGGATTTTACTATGATACCAAGGTACAACGGCGCACAGGCGCAGAAAATGACAAGCGGCGCGGCTTTGCCCGCAGGCGGTTACGTTGCTCAGATTCAGAGCGCAAAGGTAGAAGAATACAACTGGGGAACGGTGCTTATTTTGGCTTTCGACGTCATCGAGGGCGAGTACAAAGACCATTTTCGCAAACAATTCAAAGAAAACACCGGCCCCAACAAGAAGTGGAAGGGCACGTTCAGACTGACGGTGCCGAACGAAACCTCAAAATACTACGCAAGTGAAAAACGCGCGTTCAATAATTTCATCTATTCGCTTGAGCAGAGTAACAGCGGCTTCCACTTTGACTGGGAGGAAACTCACCTCAAGGGCAAGCTGTTTGGCGCGCTTGTGCGCAACAAGGAATTTCTGTCGGATGACAACAAGCTGATTCGCACAACCGAATGCGGCGGCTGCACCGACATACAGGCGATCCGCGACGGAAGCTTTACACCCCTTAAGGACAAGCTTCTCAGCGAAGATGAAATACCTGCGGCTTCCCCGGCACGCAGCGCGTCTATCGACGCCATAACCGAGGACGACGATCTGCCGTTCAACTGATATGCACCCGTTTGAAATTGACGCGGCGCTCAAAACGCTTACGGTGCTTGTAGATACGCGGGAGCAGCCCACCGAAAGGCTGAAAAAACGTCTTTCGGACATGGGCGTGCCCTCGCAGCGGCGCAAGCTCGATTTCGGCGATTATTCGGCGGCAGTCACGCTCCCCGACGGCAGCGAGCTCAGCTTGCAGTATTCTGTTTGCGTCGAACGCAAAATGGATCTGGACGAGCTCTGCTCCTGCTTTTGCCGGGAGCGGGAGCGTTTTGCCCGTGAGTTTGAGCGAGCCCGTACGGCAGGTGCAAAGATGTATCTGCTTGTTGAAAAAGCGTCATGGGAAAAGGCGTACTGCGGCGCCTATCGCAGCCGTATGACATCTCAGGCTCTGACGGCAAGCATGATAACGTGGCTTGCACGGTACGATTGCCAGATCATAATGTGCGAGCCAAAAAACACGGGAAGGATAATTAAAGAGATTCTATATCGAGAAATGAAGGAGAAACTTAGTGAGTGTTTAACTTCGCGCGGAGGTGAAGATGTATGATAGAGGGCGGATTCATAAAGCTCCACCGCAAAATCACCAAATGGGGCTGGTATCACGACCCGAACACGTTTAGGCTGTTCGTACACCTGCTGCTCACCGCAAACTATGAACCTCGGACATTTGAGGGCAGAATAATTCAGCGTGGGCAGCGTGCCGCAAGCGTTGCAGGGTTGGGCAGAGAAACTAAGCTTTCGGTTAAATCTGTCAGGACTGCACTAAATCACCTAAAATCGACAAACGAAGTGGCAATCGAAACAACCCCAAAATTCTCGATTATTACTATAAAAAATTATGATTTGTACCAACAAGGGGCAAACGAAACGGCAAACGAGGGGCAAGCCAAGGGCAAACGAAGGGCAAACGAGGGGCAACAATGGAAGAAAGATAAAGAAAGTAAAAGAAAGATAAAGAAAGATAAAGAAGAGAGAGGCACGCCCACGCGCAACGCCTACGGCGAGTTTGAGAATGTTTTTCTTTCGGATCAGGAGTTTGAAAATCTGAAAGAGCGATACCCTTTAGCGTTCGGGGGAAAGATAGAACGATTATCACGATACCTTATGAACAAGGGAAAGAATTTTCAAAACCATTATGCGACGCTTCTCAACTGGCTTGATGAAGATATGCAAAACGATAACGATAACGAGATAAAGGCAGGCAAGGCAAAAGCTTCCTACGATATTAATGAGCTCGAAAAAATTGACACGCTCGATTTTATTGAATGAGGACGGTTATGGCGATCAAATGTGATCATTGCGGTAGGCATTATGAAAAACCAGCGATAAGAAAGTGCAGATATTCAACCAAGGGCAAGAGCGTTTGCTTTTGGTGCTGCAAAAAATGTCCGTATGTTGATTGGTGGGGGACCCTGCAAAGCTGCGGATATAAACGAGAAAAAATGGAGGTCAAACGATGTTAATATTCATGTCAGGACTGTTCATCGGCGCCGCACTTGGCGTTACAGTGATGGCGGCAATACAGGTTTGGAGAGATTGATATGAAAGCGAGAGTGCCGCATTATTACACGGCAAAAGAAAAGCGTGCAATCCGCGACGAGATGTACCGCGAATATCGAAAAATTGAACAGGAAAAAAGCCGTGAGATGGCGGAGCGGTGCTTAAAGATTTTTCTTTATGTGCTCAACCGCGACGAGGGCTACGGTGAAAAGCGCGCCAACAGGTTTTACAACGCCTGCGGTGAGCTGCTGGCAACGGCAAATCAGGACGAGGTGTTCTGGGAACACATCGACAGGGTTGTGATCGACGAGCTGCACATACCCGACTTCAAGCGCGACTACACAGACAAGTACGGCAAGGCGTACAGGGAGGACTGATATGTCAAAAACAGGAAGCAATATAAGGCGGATAAGGCTGCGGCAGGGGCTTATGCAGAAGGAGCTCGCCGCGAGGGCAGGGGTGTCGCCTGCGTCCGTCACGCACATTGAGAACGGGCGGTATATTCCGCGTGCGGCAACAGCGGCAAAGTTGGCGGCTGCACTCGGGGTGACGCTGGATCAAATATTTTTTGAGGAGCCGCCGCAGAAGCCCGAACGAAAGATAGGCGTGTTTGACACGTATCAGAAGATCCTTATCCGAGAGGCGATAGAGCACCGCATACGGCAGGAGGCTGAGGTGCTGGCGCTAGGCATGGGAGTGACGGTGGATCAGGTGCTTGAGGAATATTATGCCAATGCACAATTCACAATGCACAATGATTTGGAGGTGAAGTTATGAGAGAAATATTGTTTCGCGGTAAGCGGATTGACAACGACGAGTGGATAGAAGGGCATTATGGAGAATATATGCTTATGAGTGGAGTGTCAATTCATGGCATTTCTATTCCAAAAAAAGAAACGGTTTGCGGCAGTATATGCTATGACGTAGAAGCCTCAACCGTCGGGCAGTACACAGGCTTGACCGACAAGAACGGTAAAAAGATTTTTGAGGGGGATATTGTAAAGGTTACCGGCTTATGGCCCGACAGAGATGGAGAACAACGAATTTGGAGACAATTCCGTGTTGGCGAAGTCTTTTATTATCACGGAGCATTCTTTTTTGGTAAATGGGGACTTCAAAAAACATCTGAAAAGTGCATAGAAATCATCGGCAACATCCACGATAACCCAGAACTGTTGGAGGTTACGCAATGAGCCTTTTGATTAAGGGAAATATTAGTTTGCCAAGAAATTGTGGCGTATGCCCGCTAAATTGCCTTGGGGTATGTCTGGCAAAAAATTCAAAAACCGATGTCATTAAGTACCTCAAAAAACGTCGCAATGATTGCCCTCTCGTCGAAATCCCCACGCCGCACGGCAGGCTGATTGACGCAGATTTTCTAATTCATATGTTGAATTTGGCGCTCATGCCAATTAGATGCAGCGCTGGTGTTGACATTGATTCCATGAATGAAGATCAGAAGATATTCGTCAGAACGGTAATTAATCAAATCAAATCAGCCCCGACAGTCATCGAAGCGGAGGTGAGCGAGTAATGAAATTTAGAATGGCAAATTTAATGCTTAGATTCATCAGTAAATTATGTACCAGAAATAGCGGTATAGTTATTCGAAAATATTCAAAACTTTCAGGCGAAATCATATACAGGCTTGAATGGTGCGATTGTAATGAGGCGGAGGGCGACTGATGAGCGTTAGGTTATTCGTTAAAGATAAAGGGAACCACGGCGCGATCCACGAGGTGGGCACCGACGTACACGACAGGCTGATCCTTGAAGAGGACGGCACCATAGCTTATTATAATCTTCAAAACGGAGAAAGCACGGGCTTTTACGGCGATTATGAATTTTGCAATCCGGACGGGTCAGACCCGCGAAAGATAGCAGCGGACTACAGGCAGTTTGCGTTTTTGGATTGCGGCAAGAAATAAAAAAACAGACCCGACCGCTGAGGTCAGGTCTGTCATACCAAGAACAGGGAACTATGATTTTTTTAATTCTAATTCCACCGCTTTTATGATAGCACAGGGGATTTGATTTGTCAATCGTTTACGAGGTTATTCTTCAATCGGCTGCGGCGGTGTTTCGTTGTCGCTGACGAAGGCTGAGCAGAAGAAGGAAGCCTTGGGGTTATCGCCCAGCTGATACACGGTAAATTCGGGGTGATCCTTTGTGAAGGCATTGAGGATTTCATGGCACTCCTGAGTTTTCAAATGATTGACACCCGCGTTGAGGGCGGCACGTCTGAGCTGTACCGAATGATAATCGGCTGTGAGTTTTTCGAGCTCGGTTAAAACGGTTACTTTATAGTCTTTCATTTCTTTATTCCTCCAATTCTTATATTTCCCGGATTCGACCCGGCCGTCGGTGTTCTCTGCGTTTTCTTCAATAAACCAATCGCGCCCCATCTTTATGGCGGGGAGCGTTCCGCGAATTGCTTTTTGTCGGGCGGTAGCCGGTTCGATTCCGACATTTTCAGCCCATTGTTTTAACGGTATCAGCATTTTATCATCTCTTTCAGCAGCGTGCTTCTTCTACAATCGGCGGCGTTTCGTTATCTGAAACAAACGCAGAGCAGAAAACAGATAAATTTGGATTATCGTGAATTTGGAAAATTTTGAAATCAGGGTGGCGCGTTTTGAAAGTGTCAAGGACTTCAAGGGCTTCCTGCGTTTTCAAATGCTTAACCCCGACATTCAGTGCGGCGCGGCGAAGCATAACAGAATGATATTCATTGCTTAATTTTTCAAGCTCGTTTAAAACCTTTTCTTTATAGTCTTTCATAGTGATTTCTCCTTTTTATTTATAACAGCTTTCATTTGTTTTAATTACTTCAAGAACTTTTATGGCTTCTGGAAACTTTTCAAAGTCTATTATTCCACCTCCAGAATTGCGGAAAAAATGATTGATGAGTAATTCTGTCCTTTTTGGTGATAAAGTTTGCGAACGCAAGAGATAAGAAAAAGCTAAAAAGTGTTGACGCTCTTTTACAATTTCCAGCTGTTTAGTCGCCGGCAATCTTGTTAATACACTGTTGGTGTGCCACCAAAAACAGTTCAAATTATATGGTAGTGGGCGATCTTTCGGGTTACTAAAGTCAAAGGTTAAGGTTCTACAATTGTTTGCCCAGCAAAAATTATTTCTAAAGTAATCACATTCCCCGCATTTAGCGGGGATTTCAGAAATCGGCTTCTCGTAAATACTGTATTTATTATATGTCATATTATATCCTCCTATTGGTTTTCGTAAAATCTGTCATATTCGTATGATAAAGAAAAGCTCGGATATTTCTTGCTAAAAAGCGGATATGTGCGATAATGCTTTTTCCACACATCAACATTTTCATTAACTCGGTTATAATCTGTATTTCCAAACTTTTTTAAATTTTGCTGCTGACATTGCTTTGATCGCGCTATTGCAAGCAAGTTGATTATTTCGGAAGCGGTATGATTTTTATAAGTTCTTTTCATAGTGATAACCTCCTGAGTTGTTGTTTGTTTATCTCTTTATCTTGATTATATTATACTACTTTAAAGTAGTGATGTCAATAGTTTTTTTGAAAAAAATTAAAATATTTTTAAAATTTTTTTGGGAGTGATTTAATGGAAAAAACATGTAAAGACTGCGTGCACGTTGAAATATGTAAGCTGTTTATGGTAGAAACACCGGACGTACACGAAACGTGTGATTATTTTAAAGACCGCGCCCGTTTTGTGGAGCTGCCGGAAGGCTGCAAAATCACCGCGGATTTGAAAAGGGCGGTGCGCAGGCTGGCGCTGTTCTACACCATGGCATGTGAAAGTGAATACGTGAACTCACCGCTGCCGTGGGCATTGTATGAGACATGGAAGCATTTTGATATTTTATCGAGAAAAAAGGAGCGTGAAAACAATGAAGGGGAATGAAGAACGGCGGGCGATTATAACGCTTGACAAGCTGAACACGTACGGCAGGATCGAGGTTGACCGCGACGAGCTGCGTGCGGCGGTCAGGGTGGCTAAGGCTGCGTTGGGGAAGAGGATCCCCTTGAGGGCAAGAGCAGAGGGTAACGATGATCAGGATTATTACTTGTGCCCATCGTGTCAAGCCCATATCGTTGTAGCTGCTGTTGATTTAACTGATGATTATTGCTACAGCTGTGGACAGGCTCTTGACTGGGATTAATTCATTTAATTATTACGGCGCCGCGCTGCCGTTTTAATGCGCCGTAAAACGGCGGGATCAGGCGATTTCTTATGCAGTAAAAGCCTAAAAATCCATACAAACATACAATTTCATCTTTAATGTTGCTGTGCAAACAACGAACAACTTGTGACAAATTAAAACCCCCGGCGCGGCGGGGGAAGGGAGGTGCGCTTTGTCGAACAACAAATATTACACCGCAGAGTTCAAAAAGCGGATATACGAGCTTTGCCGGATCTATGATGTTTCCGTCGGGAGGCTTGCGCAAAGGGCAGGCGTGCCCCGCAATGTGCTGTACAACGCTGTCAACAACAACTGTGTGGTCGGCATTAAAAATTTAATAAAGCTGAGCGAGACCTACAGCGTAAGCGTTGACTGGCTGCTCGGCAGGTGATCGGCGGCAGTTTTAAGAATTGCCGCTGATTTTTTTATAAAAATTGTTCAACTATATGAACAAATTAATTTGTAAAATAATAATAGAGACTATTTCTATCGGGGGCTTTATGTTAGTTAAAAACTGCGCGAAATGCAAAAAGCTGATTCCCTACGGCTCTGCCTACTGCCCTTCCTGCAAGGCGGAGCTTGACGCACAAAGAGCAAAGCGCAAGGCCGAAAACGCGCGGCGCGGCGCTTTGCGGCGAGACCCTAAATACAAACGATTTTACGATTCAAAGCCGTGGCGGCTGTTGTCGGGAAAGAGGCTGAGCGTTGATAAGCATTGCGCCTTTTGCGGCAAGCCTGCGGCCGAGGTCGATCACATCATTGAGATTCAGACGCCCGAGGGCTGGGCAAGGCGGCTTGACTGGAGCAACACGCGGTCGCTTTGCACGATTTGTCACAACAAGCGGCACAATCGGTTCCAAAAACGCCGAACCCCCGGGGGTGGTCAAAAAGTTTAGGAGAACGCCGTCCGAACGGTGCAGCTCCCTGTTTTGCGGAAAAAATTCCCCAAACGAAATTTCAGTCATAAGGTACGCTGTAGGAGAGGAGGTGGTGACGTGCCAAAGCAAAAACAACCTATCAAATTGTTGCAGGCGAAAGGAAAAAAACACCTGACAAAGGCGGAGATCGCCGAACGGGAGAGCGGAGAGGTCGCGCCCGTTACCGACGGCATTGCGCCGCCGGAATATCTGAGCGAGGCGCAGGCAAGGCGCTTTGACGAGCTCGCCGCCGACCTTATCGCGCTGGGCATAATGGGCAAGACCGACTGTGACGCGCTGGCGCGGTATCTGATAGCCGAGGAAATGTACGTGTTCCTTACGGGCGAGCTGAACAACCCCAAAATAAAAGACGATATATACCTGCTTGAGAAATATTCTAATTTACAGGATAAGTATTTTAAACAATGCCGCGCCGCGGCAAGCGATCTCGGGTTGACGATAACAAGCCGCTGCCGGCTTGTGGTTCCAAAAGCCGACGACAAGCCCAAGGTCAATAAATTCAACAGCTTTGCGGGGTGATTCTTATAAACGACGTCTTTGATAAACTGGAAGGCTGTGCCGCCAAATGACAGACCGCGTTACCGAATATGCCCGGGCTGTGGTTTCGGGCGAGGTGCCCTACTGCGGGCGGCTTCATGTCCTCGCCTGCAAGCGGCATTTGCGCGATCTTGAGCGGCAGGACACGGACGGCTTCCCGTACCGCTGGGACGTCGCCGCCGCGAATAAAATCCTCGACTTTGCCGAGCTGCTGACCATAGGCGAGGGCTTTGAGAAAAAGCCCGTGCGGCTTATCGGCTCGCAGGTGTTTGACCTCGGCTGCACGTTCGGCTGGCTAAAGGTCAGAAACGGGCGCAGACGCTTCCGCCGACGCTATAAATCCATGGCGAGGCAAAACGGCAAGAGCTTTGAAAACGGCATAATGGGCGCGTATATTGCGGGATTCAGCGGCTATCAAAACGGCAAGCTGTTCACGGCGGCAACCAAGCGCAGGCAGGCGCGTATAGTCTGGGAGAGCGTGAAGAATTTCATCACGGCGGACGACGACCTGTCAGAGCTGTTCAAAATAAAAGACTATTCGTCCGTTATCACCGCCCTTGAAACGGGCTGCACCATAGAGGCTCTCAGCAAAGAGGGCGGGCTCGACGACGGCTTTCGCGGCATTTTCAACAGCGTCGATGAGCTGCACCAGCACAAGGACGGCAGCGTGTATAACACCTTGTGGAAGGGTACTCGCAAGCTGCCCGAGACGCTCTTATCGGTCATTACGACGCGCGGTAAAAATCCGCGCAGCTATTGCAAGGAGCTTGACCGCTTTTGCATTTCGGTGCTCGAGGGCACCGTGACCGCCGAGGACTTTTTTATCGACATTTTCTGCCCCGACGAGTGCGACGACATATATGACATAAGCTGCGCTTTAAAGGCTAACCCGCTGTACGTGGGCGACGATGAGGCTATAGAGGCGTTGAAAACCGAGGCGGAGACCGCCCGGAGCATGGGCGGCTCCGACCGCGTCGATTACATAACAAAATCCGTGAATTTGTGGACGCAGACGGACGATCTGAACTATGTCAACGCCGACGACCTGCACGCCTGCCTGTCCGACCGTGATTTGTCCGGCTTTGCCGGCTGCGATTGCTGGCTCGGGCTCGATTTGTCGAGCGGCGGCGACCTGACAAGCTGGGCAATGGAATTTCACGACAGCGGCAGGGATTTCTTTCATTCACATTCCTACATGCCGCGCGGCCGCTTGCAGGAGCATATCGACAACGACCTCGCGCCGTATGATTTGTGGGAGCAAAACGGGCTGATCACCGCCACGGGCGACAGCATGAGCTATAAGAACGATTATAAGTTCATCATAAGCGAGCTGCTGGAGCTTAAGGAACGATACAACCTGCATTACCGCGCGATCGGCGTCGATCCGCACAACGCCGACGGCATTTTATCCGACCTTGAGGGGCTCGCCGACAAGGTGATAATCGTCACGCAGTCGGCACGCAACCTGTGCACCGCCACCGAGGACATAAAGCTCGGCGTGAAGGAGCACAAGGTTGAGATAAACCGCGACAACGAGCTGCTTGTTTTCAGCTTTGAAAACGCGGTCGAGACGCGAAATTCCTTCAAGGAGCTGCGAATTGACAAGCGCAGCGCACTCAACGGCAACCGCATAGACCCCGTTGACGCCTGCATAGACGCGCATTTTTGCAGGCTGCTCGATTCGGGCGAGGCTTTGGACTACAACGAAGAGATGGAAGATTACCTTTCAATCATGGGGTGGTAACTACATGAAATTTTCAAAAAGAATAAAGGCGGCTGCCGCTGTGCTGTTCAAGGGGCAGACGCCGACAGACGACACAATGGAATCCTGGCGTGAGCTGGCAGGCTTTCTTGGGCTGAACGCAGACATGCCGCGCTCGGCTCTGAGCAACGTCACATACTTCACCTGCCTTAAAATGCTCAGCGAAACAATGGGCAAGCTGCCGCTGAAAATCCTGCGGCACACGGGCACCCAGGGCGTTGTGGAGGTGTATGAGCACCCTCTGTGGCAAACGCTGCATGACCGTCCCAACCGCTACATGAACGCGTCGTGCTTCTGGAGCCTGATGGAGTACAACCGCAACCACTACGGCAACGGCTATGCCTGGATAGTTTCCGGCAAGGGCGGCAAGACGGAGCTGTACCCTATGGAGCCGTGGAACGTTGAGCTGTGGTACGACAACATAAAGCTGCTGTCCGAGACCGAGGCGCTGTGGTATCGCTATACGGCTTCTAACGGGCAGGTCGTGATGATCCCCTATGACTGTGTGCTGCATGTGCGGAACTTTGCCACAAGCAGCGGACTGACGGGAAAATCGGTGAGAGAGGTGCTCGCCGACACCATAGACGGCAACGTAAAGGCGCAGCGACTGCTGAACAAGATGTATGACAACGGCTTTGCCGGCAAGGCGGCAATTCAATACACGGGCGAGCTGAGCGCAGAGAACGAGAAGCGGTTCATCAAGGGCATTGAGAAGTACATCAAAGGCGAATATAAGGCCGAGGGGATAGATATGCTTATCCCGCTGCCGTACATGGCGAAAATCGAAAGCCTTTCAAATGTTCGGCTTGCGGATTCTCAGTTTTTGGAGTTAAAGCAGTATTCGGCGGTGCAGATCGCGGCGGCGTTCGGCATAAAGCCCGTTCAGATAGGCGACTACACCAAGGCGAGCTATGCTTCTGCCGAGGCTCAGCAGCTTGCGTTTTTGGTCGATACCCTGCTTTTCATCATCAAGCAGTATGAAGAAGAGATAAACTTTAAGCTGCTTGACGGCGGGTATTACTCAAAATTCAACGTTGATGTCATCTTGCGCGCCGATTACAGAACCAAAATTGAGACCCTGCGCGAGGCGATCAATTCGGGTCAGATGACATTAAACGAAGCCCGCGCAAAGAACGACCGCAGCGCAATGCCGGGCGGCGACGTGCTGATTGTGAACGGCAGCATGATACCGGTTGAAATGGTTGGAAAACAGTACGAAAGGGGGTGAGAAAATGAGCAAGGTTTTTAAAACGGCGACCGTTTCCGCCCTGGAAAGCACGCCCGACGAGCTGGAAAAGGTCAACGTCTTTGCCCTGGAAAAGCAAAACGCCGACGATCTGTATTTATTCAAAGTCGCCGTGTGTTCCAATGCGCAGAACACCGACCGCGATAACGAGCCGCTTATGCTGTCCGCCCTTGAGGACTTGGCGCAGCGGCTCAGGGGCAAAACGGTCATATTTGACCACACCCCCACGGCAAAGAATCAGGTCGCGCGAATATATGACACGTCTCTTGAAAAAAACGGCGAGCTCACCGAGGCGGGCGAGGAGCTCACGCGGCTTGTCGTACACTGCTATATGGTCAAGACCGCGAGCAACGCCGATCTGATAGCCGAGATCCGCGCAGGAATAAAGAAAGAGGTCTCCGTCGGTTTTGCCACAAGCAAAATCACATGCAGCGTTTGCGGCAGCGACGCGGGGCGCTGTGCTCACCGCCCGGGGCAAACCTACAGCGGCAAGGTGTGCCGCAGGCAGATAAGAAACTGCACCGACGCTTACGAGGTGTCGTTTGTAGCTGTTCCGTGTCAAACAGACGCGGGCACCGTCAAAAGCTTTGACAGCGGCGACGCCGACGCCGAAAAGGAGCTTGAGGCGAGAATAAAAATAAAAGAAATCATTTTTAAGGAGGAAAAAGCAATATGACTATCACTATGAACAAGCGCATGAGAGAGCTTCAGCAGGAGATCAACGACAAGACCGCGCAGGCAAAGGCGTTTCTTTCCGGCGACGGCAAGGACGTTGACAAGGCTTCCGCCCTGCTCGACGACGCCGACAGGCTTGAAAAGGAGTTTGAGGCGGAGAAGAAGCTGTTTGAGCGCGAGCAGCGCGAGGCTGAGGAGAAAAGCCAAAAGCAGCTGGGCGAAAAGCAGGAGGTCGGCACGGTTGAGAAGTTTGCCGGCACCATTCGCGGCATGGTGCGCAAGGACGGCACCGTAACGCCCATGACCGAGGGCGTGAACGCCAACGGCGGCTACACCGTTCCCCAGGACATTCAGACTGAGATCGAGCACTTCAAGGAGGCGGAGTTCTCCTTTGAGAAGTACATCTCCAAGGAGAACGTCACCACCAACAGCGGCCGCCGCACCTTCCAGGCAAAGGCGACCTGCACGGGCTTTACCGAGGTATCGGAGGCAGGCACGATCTCAGCGATCGCTTCGCCCACCTACACGCCCATCAGCTACACCATCACCGACAAGGCGGGCTTCATTCCGCTTACAAAAGACCTGATCAACGATTCTTCCGCCAACCTCAAGGCTGAGATCGTCAAGTGGTTCGGCAGGCAGCGTACTGCCACCATCAATAATAAAGTGCTTTACAAGCTGACCAACGGCGTGACCGCTACCGCGATCACCGACCTTAAGGGTCTTAAAAAGCTGATCAACGTCACGCTCGGCTCGGCGTATGACTGTAAGATCTTCACCAACGACGACGGCCTCAACTGGCTCGATTCGCTCGAGGACACCCAGCACAGACCCCTGCTCACTCCCGTTCCCTCCGAGCCCGGCAAAATGCAGCTGTGCATTGGCGGCAAAATCCGCGAGGTTGTTGCCGTGCCCAACAGCGTGTGGGCTTCCACCGCAGGCTCCAACAGCAGCACCGTCATTCCCTTCATTGTGGGCGAGCTGACCGAGGCAATCAAGATGTTTGACCGTCAGGCTCTTGAAATTTCGGTGAGCGACACCGCCGCCGTGACAGGCTTCAACGCCTTTGAGCAGAACGGCGTCATTATGAAGGGCGTTATCAGGAACGACTTCGTCAAGCAGGACGCAGACGCATATAAGTATGCGACCGTGACAGTTTCGTAATAAGGGAGGCGGGCGGCAATGGCTGACAACGGACTGCGCGTAAGCGCTGCCGACGTTTTCGCGTATCTCGGCATTTCGGCGGAAGCCGACGACGTTATCGAGCGTAACGTTGAGCGGCAGCTTAAGGCGGCTGACAGATTCATGCAGTCCGCCGTGTCGCCCGACTATCCGCGCGGAGATCCCCGGGCGCAGGAGCTGACGGTGATGATCGCTGCCGAGCTGTATCAGAACCGCGGCGTTTTGAGCGCCAAGGCGGAAAACGCCGTGCGCAGAATAGCGTCCGACTTTATGCTTCAACTCAGACTGGAGGGCTCGGCGTGATAAGGACATACGATAAGCCGCTGCTTATTCAGCGCAGGCAGCCCGACGGAAGCTTTGCGGACTGGTGGAGGGTGCACGCCCACATCAACCGCACGGGCGGCGGAGAAAGCTTTGACAGCGGAGCCCGCCGCGACGGCTTGCGCCTCACGTTTGAAATGGCGTATTTCAGCAGTCTTACGGATATTTTCCTGGACACGCAAAGCTTCAGGATCATATACAACGGCGCGGTGTTCTATGTTGAGGACTATGACGACTACATGGAACGGCACGTAAGCGTAAGGCTCGAGGGGGTGTGCACCGGTGAAAGATACGGTCAGCCTTGACGACCTCGACAGGGAGATCGCCGAACGGCTCAACAGCTATCGTTCGGACGTTGCTGCCAAGATTAAAAAGCTCACACAGCAGGAGGTCAAGCGGCTTGTAAAGCTCACCCGACAGCGTGCACCCGAACGCACGGGCAGCTACATTGCACATATAGCTTCAACGGTCGAGGACAACGGCGTTGTCGGAAGCAAGGGCACATGGTTTGTCAAGGCTCCCGACTATCGCCTCACTCACCTGCTTGTGCACGGGCACCAGCTGAGGCAGGGCGGGCGGACGCGCCCCAACGATTTTCTCGAGAAATCGGTTAAAGAGGTCGAAAAAAGCTACATGGAAGGTATTGAAAAGGCGGTGAGGGAAGGTTGACACAAGAGATTTTGCAGGCGGCAGGCTTTGCCGAGGGCGTTACCTGCGCGCAGGCGGTGTTCCTTCACCCGCCGACCGTGCCCTTTGTCGTGTGGTTTGACAACGTGACCGCCGACGGCAGCGACGACGGCTGTGAGGTCACAGAGCACGCCGTAACGCTTGAATTGTACTCACAGGGCAAACCCTCGCCCGCCTGCGAAAACGCGCTTGAGGGTGCGCTGAGGGCGCGGGGAAGGCATTATGAAAAGACAGGGCGAACATGGATTCAGTCCGAAAGATATTTTCTGACTGTCTATAATTTCGTTTATTTTGAAAAGGAGGCTAATAATGGCTAAAAGAATCATTTTGGGCAGCGGCAGTCTTTACTGCACATCATTTTCGGGCACTTTGCCCACGCTGACGACGATCTGTGCCGAGGCAAACAGGTTTTCGCACATTAAAAACGGCGCAACTCTTGAATACAGCAAGGAGGTCATCACCGAAAAGGACGACCTTGGTCTGGTTCAGAAAACCGCCATAAAGACCGAGGACGTGTCCTTCAAGGCGGGGCTTATGACCCTGAGCGGCGCTGAGCTGCCCAAGCTTATCGAGACCGCACGCAGCGCGACCTCGAGCGAGACCGGTAAGACGCTGACCAAGATCGGCGGCCTGAACAACGCTGCCGACACGTCCTATGCGTGGTGCTTCCATCACAAGGACGCCAAGGACGGCGACATCTACATTTTGATTGTGGGCAAAAACGCCGCAGGCTGCACGCTCAGCTTCAAGCAGGACGGCGCGACTGTGGTTGACGCCAAGATCAAGGCGGAGCCCTGCGACAACGAAGGCACCCTCGTTTATTTCTTCGAGGAAACACCCTCGGCACAGAGCGGCAGCACGCCTACGTAAGACGAATAAGACCGACAGCCGAGGGGTGACTCTCGGCTGTTTTGAAAAGGTGATGTTTTGAAAAAGACGGATATAACGGGCGCGGAGCTGCCGAGCGTCAGACTGCTCGGCGCGGACGTTA
Organism: uncultured Ruminococcus sp.; assembly: GCA_902798365.1. Taxonomy (GTDB): domain Bacteria; phylum Bacillota; class Clostridia; order Oscillospirales; family Acutalibacteraceae; genus Ruminococcoides. The sequence continues at coordinate 4,729 of CADBWP010000018.1, read as the reverse complement.
CCATGCCCGATGTAAGAACATATAGAAAAACATATATGCTCGGCGGCTTTTTATCCGCCTGCGCCCGTGCCGAGGTGAGCGCGGACATGTATTTGCAGGCGTGTGAGAGCTTTGCGGAGTTTCTAAGCTTCAATCATCAGGACAAGATTTTCAGCGCAAAGGACGTTGAGGAAGCCGGGGTAAAGGCGCTTATACGGGCGCTGGGTGAGTACATACCGTTTCTCGCCCGGGCTCAGAGCCTTGAAAGATTCAAGCTGCCCGAGATCCACACCGACGGCGGCTATGCCTATCCGCTCGACTTTCAATGGGAGAAGCTTGCGGCGGACTATGCGGGCGTAAGCCTGTTCCGCGTGCTTTCGCTGAATTACATAGATTATTTAATACTCAGGCGCGAGGCGTTTATTCACGCGCTTTCGCAGTCCGAGAAGGGGCGCGACATGCTCGAGGCCGCCTATTGCGGCGAGCAGACCGAGCCCGACCGCGCAACGCTGCGCGCAATGTTCCCGTCTCCGGAGGTGCGGCATGGCTAATAAGAATATAAAGGGTATAAAAGTTGAGATTGGCGGAGATACCACACAGCTGGGCGAGGCGCTTGACAAGTCGAAAAACAAGTCAAAGGATCTTCAAAAGGAGCTGCGCGACGTCAACAAACTGCTCAAGGGCGACCCTCAAAGCGTTGAGCTCTTGGCGCAAAAGGAAGAAATACTAAAGCAGCGTGTTTCCGAGGCAAAGACCCAACTCGACCTGTTAAAGGGTTCCCAGGAGAAGGTGCAGGAGCTGTTCGAGAAGGGGGATATAGGCGAGGAGGACTACAGGGCGTATCAGCGTGAGATAGAGCGCACGTCGCAGACCCTCGGCTATTTGCAGGACGATCTTCAAAAGACTACCGATGAGCTTAACAAAACGACCTCAAACGCCAACAGCATAGATATGTCGCAGGCGGAGGGTAAGGTTGACAGTTTAAAGGATAAGTTTAAAACCATGGCGCAGGACGCCGCCGAGGATCTTCAAAAGGTGTCCGACAAGATGAAGTCGGTCGGCGACGGGCTCGAAACCGCAGGCAAAACAATCATGCCCGCGTCGGCAGTTGCGGGCGGAGCTCTGGCAGCGTCTTGGCAAAGGTCAGCACGATCGCCGACGAGACAGAGGTTCCGATCGAAGAGCTGCGCAGTCAGATCATTGACTTGTCTAACGAAACGGGCGTTGAGGCGACGCAGATAGCCGAAAACGTCTATAACGCTATTTCGGCGGGACAAAACACGGCGGACGCGGTGAATTTTGTAAAAAGCGCGATTTCGCTGTCAAAAGCCGGCTTTACCGAAAGCGGACAATCGCTCGACATTCTCACAACGATTTTAAATGCCTACGGGCTTGAATCTGAAAAGGTGTCCGAGATAAGCGACGTGCTTATTCAGACGCAAAACAAAGGTAAGGTTGTTGTGGGACAACTCGCCGAAAGCATGGGCAAGGTTATCCCGACAGCAAAAAACAATAACGTCGAGTTCAATCAGCTTGCCGCGGCGTATGCGATAATGACCTCTAACGGTATCGCAGCCGCCGAGACTACCACATATCTCAACGGCATGATGGACGAGCTTGGCAAGAGTGGTTCAAAATCCGACAAGGTGCTCAGAGATGTTACGGGCAAGGGCTTTGCCGAGCTTATGGAGGGTGGCGCGTCGCTGTCTGACGTGCTGGCGATCCTTGACAAGCACGCAAAGGACAACAACCTGTCGCTCAGCGATATGTTCGGCAAAACCACATCGGCAAAGGCTGCCGTTACGCTGTTGGGCGACGGCGTAAGTACCTTTAACGACATGCTCGGCACTATGAACAGTTCGACCGGCTCCACCGAAACGGCTCTCGGAAAGCTCGACACCACGTCGGCAAAAACCAAAAAGACCGTTAACGAGTTGAAAAACGTCGGCATAGAGCTGGGCGGCGAGGTGCTCGAACAGGCGGCGCCGCTGCTCAAGGACGTGATGGGCGCGGTGAAGGGCTTGACGGAATGGTTTAAAAAGCTGAATCCCGAGCAAAAGCAGCTTGTCACAAAAGCAATCGAGCTTGTGGCGGTCGCGGGTCCGGGGTTGACTATTGCAGGCAAAATAACAAAGAACATCGGGAACGTCGTCGGGCTGATCCCCAAGCTGATAGCCAAGCTTGTTGCTCAGACAAGCGCCACAGCCGCCGCTACGGGCGCGCAGGAGGGCTTGAACGTCGCAATGAACGCAAATCCTGCGGGCTTGGTCGTCGCCGGGATCGCGGCTATCATAGCGATAAGCGCGGCGTTTATCGCGGCGAACGCAAATATGGAGGACAGCCTCAGAGACCTGCACAACAAGATCGACGAGGAAAAAACCAAGTGGAACGAGGTCAAGGACGCACGGCAGGAGGCTATCGACAGCGCGTCGGCGAAATTCGGTCATTATGAAGAGCTTAAAGAAAAGCTTGACGGTATCGTTGATTCCACGGGAAAAATCAAAGAAGGATATGAAGATGAAGCCGAGGCGATAACCTCGACGTTGTCCGAGGCTCTCGGAATTGATATTGAAATCCATGACNNNGACGCTATTGACAGGGTCATCAGGAAAAAGAAGCTTGAGGCAATGCAGAGCGCTTACGCCGACAGCTATGACGAGGCTGTAAAAAATAGGGCGGAAGCCTTGAAAAACTATCAGACCGCCGCGGAAAGCCTTGAAAGCATTGAAGCCGCTTTAAGAAAACATGGGATCGACCCCAACGACATTAATTCGGACAGCTTTCTTGGCAATATGAGCCCGGTAATTAACGGCTTGTTCAAAAAATACGAGACCTTAAAGCAGGACGTTGAGGATTCAAAGCAGGTGTATTTGGATTACCTCAGCACGATTGAAAACTATGAAAACGCCACAGCAGCCATGGCGAGTGACAATGAGCAGAAAATGCGCGACGCGACCGCCCGCTTGCAGTATCACTTCGTCACCGCCGAGACCGGCACCCGTGAGCTGCTGGAGCAGCAGGTAAAGGACTATGAAAAGAACTTAGCGGACGTTAAAAAGGCGGTTGAGGACGGTATGCCGGGCGTTACCGAAGCGACGATCACCGAGGCGCAGTATATGGTTATGAGCGCCGAGGAGGAGCTGAGGAAGCTTGACCAAAAAACGCGTACCGTGCTTGACGACACAAGCAAAACCGCTAAAGAGGGCGGCAAAAACGCGGGCGAGAATATTGTCGGCGGTTTAAAGGAAGGCATAACCGAGGGTGAAAAGTTTCTGAAACGGGCTGTAAGCGATTCTGTCAATTTGATTTTTGACACCATAAAATCAGAAGCCCAAATCAACTCGCCCTCAAAGCGTGCGGTGGCTCTGGGTCAGAACATCGGACATACCTTTGCCAATAACATAGGCGGTCAGGCGGACTACACCGAGGCAGAATCGCGCAGGCTTGCGCAGGCGGCGTTCGACGCTCTCAACGGCTTGCCCGACGCGGGCGCGGCTCAGTCGTGGGCATTGCGCACACACGGCTTTGCCTCCGCAGGCGCGGGAGCCGGCAGCGACTACAACAGCGTGCTCAACAAAATAGCGCGTGCGCTCGGCGTTATCGAACAAAACGCGCAGACCGACGTGCGGCTCAACGACGGCACGCTTGTGGGCTCTACGGTTGGAAAATACGACGCGGCTCTTGCCGTAAGAGCCGAAAGAAAACACAGGGGGTGGTAAGGTGATAAAAAGAGGTATTCTAATCAACGACGCCGTTCACACGGGCGACAACCTTGATCTGCTGCTCAAGGCCTACGACCTCGGCACGCCGGAGCCGAAGCTTAACGCCTTTGATTTGGCAGGCGTTGACGGCACGACGGATTTTACGGAAGCCTACGACGGCACGGTTTATTATTCAAACAGGCATATGTCGTTCACGTTTTTCGCGGCAGGCAGCCGCTACAACGTTTTAAACGTTTGCCAGACCTTGAAGCAGTATCACGGACTGCACGTGACCATAGTGTTTGACGACGAGCCGCAGTACTACTACGAAGGGCGAGCCGCTGTCAGGATTACCGAGATGGGCGGCACATACGCGTACATCGCGTTTGAGCTGGACGCGTTCCCGTATAAGCGGTCAAAAACTCCCATAGCCTTTGAGCACACGGTGACCTCTAACAACGAGGAGGTGACGTTTACAAATCAGTCCTCAATGCCCGTGCGGCTGTCGTTTTATGTCGACGGGGTGACAGACCCCGCCGAGGAGAATTACAGGGCGAGTTTTTTGGTCGGCAACAAATCAATATATATTCCGAAAGACGATTTTGAAGAAACGGTGGAAAGTGATTTTATAGTGCAGCGAGGCGAAACGGTAAGCGTTAAGTTTAATTTGAGAAAGGTTTTAAACGATAAACCTGTAAGCTTTTCGAGCGCGACATTTTCAATAATCCATACAAGGGGGTATTTATAATGGCAGGCTATTCAATCGACTACGAAAAGGGCGGACAGGTGTATAACATTTTTAAGTCCGGCTATTCGGGCTACACAATCCACAGCGGCACATATCACCGCGAGCGCAACACCTGCGGTACATTGAGCTTTACGGTTGACCCAAGCTGCCCGGCGTACAATGAGCTCGCCGAGTTTTCGGGTATAGTGAATTTAAAATTCAACGACGATGTGCTGTTTTTGGCGCGTATATTTTCAATAACCACCCACATGGACGGCACAAAGGACGTTGAGTGCGAGGGGCTGCTGGCGTATCTAAACGA
>CADBWP010000017.1 GCA_902798365.1 uncultured Ruminococcus sp. | reverse complement strand
CGGCGACAGCTCCCCTTAGCGCAGGGGAGCCTAACGCGCTATCTAAAAACGTTAAGTTGACGACATTGCTTGTTAAGGGAAATGACGTCAACTTAAGCACAGAACATATCTGTCTGCACCAAAAAGCCTCCCCTTAGCGCAGGGGAGCCTAATGTGCTATCGAAAAACGTAAAGTTGCCTATATCGCCGTTGCAGGGGAATTGTTTATGCTTGATGGTTAAACAACTATAGAAAGGGGTATAATATGGACAATAAAGACGGAATTTACGACGCGCGAACCTTGGGCAGGCCAAAGATGTTCGTGCTCGGTATCCAGCACATGTTTGCAATGTTCGGCGCAACCATACTTGTGCCGATGATAACGGGACTTGACGTTTCCACTACGCTGCTTATGGCGGGCTTGGGCACAATTTTGTTCCACGTGCTCACAAAATTCAAGGTTCCCGCGTTTCTGGGCTCTTCGTTTGCGTTTCTCGGAGGTTACGCCGCAGTAAAGTCAATGGCTCCCGAGGGATCGGATCCCAACGCCATGCTGCCTTATGCCTGCCTTGGCGTTGCCTGTGCAGGTCTGGTGTATCTGGTGCTCGCGCTTATAATCAAGGCGATCGGAATCGAAAGAGTAATCAAGTTTTTCCCGCCCGTCGTAACGGGACCCATCATAATAGCCATCGGTCTGGGACTTGCGCCCTCGGCGATCTCCAACTGCTCAACCAACTGGTTTTTGGCGGTTTTGGCGCTTGCCGTCATAATAATTTTCAACATTTGGGGCAAGGGCATGATGAAGATAATCCCCATCATTCTCGGCCTGGCGATCTCTTACGGAGTGGGACTTGCGCTGTTTTATATAGCAGAGGCAAATCCGCACCTTATTCAGGATGTTCCGTGGCTGTTTTCGGGCGGAGCAGAGCTTGACGCAGCGGGAAATGTTGTGAAGTATCTCCCGATATTTGACTTTACCACTCTGCGCGAGGTTATTGCAAACATCGGCAGCGGTCAGCTTTTCGGCGATAACTGCCTGCTTTCATTCCCGATCCATTGGGACAAAACCGTGTTCGGCGGCATTGACTGGTCAAACGGAATGGTCATCCTGTCGTCGATCATCGCAATAGTGCCCATCTCTCTTGCGACTATGATGGAGCATATCGGTGACATAAGCGCCATCAGCTCCACGGTCGGCAAAAACTACATAAAGGATCCCGGCCTGCACCTTACGCTCACGGGCGACGGTCTTGCCACTACGATCGCTTCGCTGTTCGGCGCTCCGGCAAACACCACCTACGGCGAAAACACGGGCGTTTTGGCGCTTACAAGGGTATATGACCCCAAGGTCATCCGCATTGCCGCATGGTTTGCAGCCGCGTTCTCTTTCTTCCCGATAGTATCGGCAAGAATCGGCACCATCCCGAGCTGCATCATCGGCGGTATTTCGCTTGTGCTTTACGGAATGATCTCAGCCATAGGCGTGCGCAACGTTGTTGAGAACAAGGTAGATTTCACCAAGAGCCGCAACCTTATCATAGCGGCGGTCATCCTTGTGCTTGCGCTCGGTCTCGGTTCGGACTCGGTAAGCTTCCCCATAGGCAGCGCGACCATCACGCTGTCTCCGCTTGCGGTCGCTTCCATCGCGGGTATCGTGCTCAACGCGATCTTCCCGGGTAAGGATTACTCCTTTAAGTTAAGCGGAAATAAGAGCGATAAGTAATAAACATGCAAATTATCGTTTAATTATTCAGTTGATTTGTCTATTGTGATGAAAATTGGGTAAAAAAACGATTGTTACAATATTGTAATGCTATTTGAGTTGCATACATGGTATAATTACCGTGGTTGGAAGACCAAATAATATATTATTTGAGGAGGATTCTTAAATGGCAAAAGGATCAACACTTTTAAAGGTAGTCAGCATTATCATGATTATTGCCGGCATAATCGCTGCCATCGTAACTATCGTGGCTATTGCAGTTATGGGTGTAGCTCAGGGTATTGTTAACGAAAGCCAGATGCAGGTTAACCTCGGCATTTACTGGGTTTCCATCATTTTCAGCTTTGTTTCGGTAATTTTTGAGATCGTTGCTGGCTTTATGGGCGTGCTCAACTGGCAGAAGCCCGAAAAGGCGCAGACTCTTATGATCTTCGGTATCATCACCGCGGTTTGCACCGTTGTTTCCGCTATTCTCGGTGCGGTTGCAGGCTCCGGCTTCAACGTATTCTCGCTGCTGCTCGGTCTTGTAATTCCCGGCCTTTACACCTTCGGCGCATTCCAGCTTAAGAGCCAGGCGTAATCCTAAAACAGAATTTTAAAGACAGCCCGGAGCCGACAGGCTCCGGGTTTTGTTTATATGTGCTGCCTGTATTTTCTTCTGGTTGCAAGTCCGCCGCGAATGTGGCGTTCCTGCTTGTTTATGTCGAGCACGGCTCTCACCTGCCTGTAAAGCGGCGGGTCTATCGAGCGAAGCCGCAGACTGACGTCCTTATGTACCGTGCTTTTGCTTATTCCAAACCTTTGTGCCGCTGCGCGAACCGTCGTTTTGTTTTCCGTAATATACTCGCCCAGCATAGCCGCGCGTTCCTTTACCGTTTTTGTCAACGCAAGCCCTCCTTTGATTGATTATATGAATAATCATCAATTGTTATTACAAAAGAAAATTTTTTGTGCAATATAGCAAAAAACAGCCCTGTATTATCGTTGTTATGCGCATTGAAGTTTTTTTTAGCTTTGATATAATAAACTAAAGGAGTGTATGTAATGGGCAGAAATGGTTTTTTCAATAAAATAACAGCCGTTCTGCTGTTCGTGATATTTGCGCTTGCTTCTTTTTCGGTCACACTTACCGCGTCTGCGGCAGCTCCGCAGCTGAATATGCAGACCTTTGGATATATAAGTGAGTATGAAGAGTTCTATCAGGAAAACAAAGAGCTTGTGGATCTTCTTGCAAATGAGATTTATGAGATGAAAACATCCGTAAATGTCAGCGCAATGAAGGTGCCCGTCACCATCGACGCCAACAAGCTTTTGACCGTCATTGACAGGACTCATCCCGAGCTGTTTTTCCTTGACGGCTTCGGAGCAAACATGTACAGCACCAACGGCAGAGATTTCTATATCTACTGCATTTTTCCGAGCTACCGAAACACCCCCGAGGAAGTAGCTGTTATGAGGCAGGAGTTCTATTCGCGCGCCCGTTATTTCCTCAGAAAAGTCGATAACAATATGAGCGACTTTGACAAGGCGCTTATTCTGCACGATGAGCTTGCGCTTTACGGCAGCTACCTCATCACGGGCGAAACCTATGATTTTATGGTAAATGCCAAGGGCAAGTGCTACGGCTATTCCGAGGTTTATTCCTTCCTGCTGGCTCAGGTCGGCGTTAAAACCGAGATAGTTGAGTCGGGCGGTCCCAACGGCATGGGGCACCAATGGAACAAGGTGTGCATAGACGGCGTTTATTACAACGTTGACCTCACCTGGGACGATCCGCTTCCCGACAAGCCCGGCATTGTGCGTCACACGCTGTTTTTGCTCAGCGACGCGGCTATTCAGGGGCTTCAGACCGACGAGCGCCACTACGGCTACACCAGCTCCTTCACGGGCGGCGACACGCGCTTTGACAACTACGATTTCCACCACTTCAACACCAAGCTGTTTCCCACCCCAAACGGCTACTATGTAATGGACAACATCAACTCAAGCTCTCACAAAAAGGAGTTTGTGATCTATAACCTCGCCACCGACTCAAGCAGGCAGATAAGAGACTATAAAACCTCTTACTGGAGGGGCGGTCTTGAGGGCGGCTATGTGTGGAGCGACGGCTACACCGCGCTTGTTGAGGAGGACGGCTATCTGTACCTGAACGGCCCCTCCACGCTCTATGTGTTTGACGCCGAGGAGGAGCACCGCTTTATTATGGAGCTGCCCCTCACCTATAACACCGAGGTTTTCGGCTTGAAGATCCTCGACGACAAGCTTTACGCCGCGCTCACCGACAACCCCAACCACGAGAGATCGCTTTCCTATATAATGGATTGCCTGCACAGGGTCAGACCGACAGAGCCACCGACCACGGAGGAACCCACTACGGAGGAACCTACTACCGAGGAACCTACGACGGTTGAGCCCACCACGGCGGAGCCCACCACAGCGGAGCCTACCACGGCAGAGCCCACCACAGCGGAGCCCACCACGGCAGAGCCCACCACAGCGGAGCCTACTACGGCGGAGCCTACAACGGCGGAGCCCACAACCGCTGAGCCCACAACGGCAGAGCCTACAACGGCGGAGCCCACAACCGCAGAGCCCACAACGGCGGAGCCCACAACGGCGGAGCCTACAACTGCAGAGCCTACCACGGCAGAACCCACCACGGCAGAGCCGACTACGGTTGCCGGTACCACCGCACCCTCAGTTCCCGAACGGCTCAGGGGAGATGTGGATAACGACGGCAGAGTCTCCATCAAGGACGTCACCATTATACAGCGTTATCTTGCGGCGTATCTTGAGCTGACCGACGACGAGTGGAACATGGCCGACGTTGATTTTGACGGAAACGTGACTATCAACGACGCCACCATGATACAGCAGGTGGTCGCAGAGATCATTTCATTCTTAAGACAATAGTATCATCAGCAATAAACACAGACCCCGGTGCAGGCGCGCCGGGGTTTTTGCGATACTATTTTTTTATTGTAAAGTGTGAAAAAGTGTGTTATACTGTTTTAAACTAAACAAGGTGTGATAACATGAAAATAAGTACTCTGTTTGAGTCAAAAGATAAAACCGTGTTTTCCTTTGAGGTGTTTCCGCCCAAAAAGGATTCGCCCATCGAATCGGTGTATGGCAGGCTTGAGGAGATTTGCGCCCTCAGCCCCGACTTTGTAAGCGTCACCTACGGCGCAGGCGGCACGGGCGGTCACAGCCGCACCTGCGAGATCGCCACCAAGATCAAGCGCGATTTCGGTGTGGAGTCGGTGGCGCACCTCACCTGCGTTAACAGCACACGTCAGATGATAGACGAAACGCTCGAGGATTTTAAGCAAAACGGCATAGAGAACATCCTTGCCCTGCGCGGCGACTATGTTCCCGGCGTTGAGCCAAAGCGCGACTTCCGCTATGCAAGCGAGCTTTGCGCCTATATTCACGCGCACGGCGACTTTGACGTTAGCGGCGCGTGCTATCCCGAGGTTCACCTCGAAAGCAGCGACGAGGTTTCCGATGTGCTCAACCTGCGCAAAAAGGTTGACGCGGGCGCGCAGCATCTTATCAGCCAGCTGTTTTTTGACAACGCTGTGTTTTACGGCTTTTTGCAGCGCGCTAAAATCGCCGGAATAAACGTGCCGGTAGAGGCAGGCATAATGCCCGTGACAAACAAAAAGCAGATCGAGCGCATGGTGTCGCTCTGCGGAGCCAGCCTGCCGCCCAAGTTTGTTAAGATAATGCAAAAGTACGAGAGCCGTCCCGAGGCGTTGCGCGACGCAGGCATAGCCTATGCCGTGGAGCAGATAGTAGATCTCATCGCCAACGGCGTTGACGGCATACATTTATATACCATGAACAACCCCTATGTGGCTCAAAAAATCACACAGGCGGTAAAGACCCTGCTATGATAACTCTTAAAGCCGTTAACAAAAGCGAGGCGGTGCGCTATCTGGGCGGCGCGGGCGTGCAGATGAACGAGGCTATGGAGCGGCTGCTCGGCGAGTGCGAGGCAGAGCTTTTGAGCTGCGCCGCGCCGAAATACCTGTATTCGGTCATTGACCTGCCCTGCGACGAAATAACCATGGGCAGCGCCGTAAAAAAACACCTTGCCGGCTGTCAAAGCGCGGCGCTGTTCTGCGCTACGCTGGGCGCGCAGGTTGACCGCCTTATCCGCGTATATCAGATACGCGACATGGCGCGAGCCGTGGTGCTCGACAGCCTTGCAAGCGCAGCCATAGAGCAGGCTTGTGTCATGGCAGATGAAGAGATCGCCGCAAAGCTTCCGGGCAAATACCTTACCTTCCGCTTCAGCCCGGGCTACGGAGATTATCCGTTGGAGCTGCAAAGGATAATTCTGCAGCGGCTTGACGCGGCGCGAAAGATCGGGCTGACGGTAAGCGACAGCATGCTGCTCACTCCCGCAAAATCCGTAACGGCGGTTATGGGAATATCGGATTCGCCGATAGAACAAAAGCGGCGCGGCTGCGCCGTGTGCAGTCTCGGCAAAACCTGCAAATACAGAAAGAGCGGTGAACATTGTGGACTTTAACACTCTTTTAAAAAAGGAATATATAATTCTGGACGGCGCCATGGGCACTCTTATTCAAAAAAGCGGCGCCCAATATGACCATTCGCCCGAAACATTGAACCTTACGCGCCCCGAGCTGATCGAATCCTTCCACAGGGCATACATCGAGGCAGGCGCGGATATCGTATATGCCAACACCTTCGGCGCAAACGCCTACAAGCTTGCCGACAGCGGTTATTCGGTTGAAGAGGTGATAGCGGCAGGCGTTCAAAACGCCAAAAACGCCGCAGCGGGCACCGACGCGCTTGTCGCCCTCGACATCGGTCCCATCGGTATGCTGCTCGAGCCCGCCGGAACCCTGCGCTTTGAGGAAGCCTACGAGTATTTCAGGCAGCAGATCGTCGCAGGAGCGCAGGCGGATGTCATAGTGCTCGAGACCATGACCGACCTTTACGAGCTTAAGGCGGCGGTGCTTGCGGTAAAGGAGAACAGCAGCAAGCCCGTTTTGACCACAATGACCTTTGAACGCAGCGGCAGAACCTTTACGGGCGTGTCGCCCGCGGCGGCGGCGGTCACCCTCACGGGTCTGGGCGTTGATGCATTGGGCGTCAACTGCTCGCTCGGCCCCGACGAGCTCGAGCCCGTTATATCCGAGATGACCAAATACACCGACCTTCCCCTTATAGTAAAGGCGAACGCCGGTCTGCCCGACCCCAACAGCAACGAGTATTCCATCATGCCCGACCGCTTTGCCCAATGTGTGGAGGGGTTGCTGAAATACGGCGTAAAGTTTGCCGGAGGCTGCTGCGGCACCACTCCCGAATACATAAAAGAGCTTAAACAAATGCTTGACGGCAAAAGCTTTGTTCCCTGCCCCAAAACGGCGGACACCGCGGTTTGCAGCGCGAGCACCGTTGTTGAGATAAACGGTCCGAGGATAATAGGCGAGCGCATAAACCCCACGGGCAAAAAGCTGTTCAAGCAGGCGCTTGTTGACAACAACATTGACTACATACTCACTCAGGCGCTCAGTCAGGTGGGCGGCGGCGCCGAGATACTCGACGTCAACGTGGGTCATCCCGAGATAGACGAAAAAAAGATGATGACTCGCGTGCTCAAGTCGATACAGAGCGTGTGCGACGCTCCGCTTCAAATCGACTCCACCAAGCCCGACGTGCTCGAGGCAGGACTGCGCTGCTACAACGGCAAGCCCATAGTCAACTCGGTCAACGGCGAGGAAAAGAGCCTTTCCTCCGTGTTGCCCCTTGTAAAAAAATACGGCGCGTCGGTCGTGGGACTCACCCTTGACGAAAACGGCATTCCGAAAACCGCCGACGGCAGATTCAGAATAGCCGAGCGGATCGTCAGCCGCGCCGAGGCTTTGGGCATAGACAGGCGCGACGTGTATATCGACTGCCTTACGCTGACGGTTTCAGCCGAGCAGGAGGCGTGCCGCGAGACGCTTAAGGCTCTGCACAGGGTCAAGACCGAGCTGGGCTGCAAAACCTGTCTGGGCGTTTCAAATATTTCGTTCGGACTGCCCAACCGCGAGCTGGTCAACAGCACCTTCCTCACCATGGCGCTCGAGGAGGGGCTTGACCTGCCAATTATCAATCCCAACGTCGAAGCGATGACGGGCGCCGTCCGCGCCTACCGCGTGCTCGCCTCAATAGACAAGCACTCTACAGAGTTCATCGAGGCGTACAACAGCGCCGCTCCCGCGCCTGCGGCAAAGTCCGAAACGACTATGGATCTGACAACGGCGGTGTATAACGGCTTAAAGACCGAGGCGGCGGCGGTCACGGAGGCTTTGCTCAAAGACTCGGAGCCCATGAGCATTATAAACAACATGCTTATTCCCGCGCTTGACAGGGTGGGCGAGGACTTTGAAAAGAACAAGATCTTTCTTCCCCAGCTTATTCAAAGCGCCAACACCGCGCAGGAGTGCTTTGAGGTGATAAAGCGCCGCCTCAGCAAAGAGGGCGGCGAAAACGTGAGCAAGGGCAAGATAATCCTCGCCACGGTCAAGGGCGACATTCACGACATAGGCAAAAACATCGTAAAGGTGCTGCTTGACAACTACGGCTATACGGTCGTGGATCTGGGCAAGGACGTTGACCCTCAGTTAGTGGTTGATACCGCTATAGAGCAGAACATAAAAATGATCGGTCTTTCCGCACTTATGACCACCACGCTCAAAAGCATGGAGGACACCATCCGCCTTGTGCGCGAGGCTCCCGCCCTGCAAAACCCCGACGGCACAAGCCGCTGTGTTGTTTTTGTGGGCGGCGCGGTGCTCACGCGCGAATACGCCATGAAGATAGGCGCGGATTATTACTGCCGCGACGCCAAGGAGAGCGTCGATACGGCAAAAAAGGTTCTCGGATAAACAACAAATCACCCGGCAGAGGCTTCAACGGCTTCTGCCGGTTTTTTAATTCTCACAGAAAAAATTACAAAAATTGGAAATACTGTAATTAATACACACCAAATAATTCTTGATAAGAAATAATACTTGAACAAAATGACCGAAATTGCCATGATTTCAAAAAAATGGGGGTTAAGGGGTTGATTTTTTGAAATAAGTCTGCTATAATTATTACAAATTTGTTAACAAGTTGTTTTTGCATTGTAATTATTCGGTTACATAATACAGAAACTTGTTCTTAGATTTGGAGGTAATAGAAATGAACAGGATAAAAAAGCTTGGCGCGGTTATCCTAAGCACCCTTACCGTAACAAGCGCCTGCGTTGTGGGCGGCAGCATGTCTGCCGGCGCATCGGGCACGGGCGCGGGTCTTGCGGAATGGTCGCTCAACGCTTATTACAGCGGCTGGAGCTACGTATGGGGCGGCGCTACTCCCGGAGCTGTTGACTGCTCCGGACTCATCTACTCTTATTGCGGCGGCAACAGAACCAGCATGCTCTCCGACGCTCAGGCAAACGGCAGAGACTGGGGTTATGTAAGCAGCGGAGTTCCGAGAGTTCACGGCCTCGGACTTTCCAGACCCGGTCACGTCGGCGTCTATATCGAGGACGGTATGGAGGTTGACGCAAGAGGAGATGACTACGGCGTATGCTACCAGGAGATCGGCGGCTGGAACAACTGGGATTGCTGGTTCAAGCTTACCGCTGTCTCTTATCCCGACAACGGCTGGGAAGAGTTCAACGGCAACTACTATTATTATGAAAACGGCGAGTACATAGTAAATACTCAAAGAACCATCGACGGCGAAACCTACTACTTCGACTCCAAGGGTCACTCGGGCAAAACCCCGACCGACACCTCGGCTGTTGCGGAAGCTCCCGCAAGCTCGGGCAGCTCCGACAACTCGGGCAGCAGCGACACTCAGTCGCAGAGCAAGCCCACCACATGGAGCAAGGGCTCAAACGACGACGAGGTGGTTAAGATCCAGAAGCGTCTTGCAGAGCTCGGCTACTACAACGGCGCTATAGACGGCGACTTCGGCGAGCTTACAGACGCGGCGTTCAGAGCCTTCCAGGCTGCCGCAGGACTGTTTGTTGACGGTATAGCAGGCTCCGACAGAGAGGTGCTTTACTCCGACAACGCTCCCGCAAAGCCCGAGGAAAAGGTTGAGGAGACCACACAGGCTCCTGCCGAGCAGCCCGCAGAGGAAGCTCCCGCAGAGGAAACACCCGCTCAGGAGGCGACAGAGGAGGCTCCCACCGAGCCCGCTCCCGCTTATCCCGTTGAGGGCGACTTCACAAACGCGGTTGCCGACCTTCAGTACAGGCTTGCAGACCTTGGTTACTTCGGCATAGAGATAACAGGCTACTTCGGCGACTACACATCCGACGCCGTTATGAGCTTCCAGCTTGCAAACGGCCTTATCGGCACGGGCGAGCTTGACGAGGAGACCTACGCTCTGCTGTTCAGCGACGACGCGGTTGCCTACACGGCTCCCGAGGTTGAAGCGGCAGGCGCAGAGGCCGAGCAGCCTGCACAGGCAGATGCTCAGACCGAGAGCGAGACCGAGGAGCAGTCCGCAGAGACTCCCGCGGTTCCCTCCATCCTCAGAGACGCAGTTGCAGCTACACAGCCCGCAGGCGTTGTAAGCGACTCTCAGACCTATTCCGAGAGCGCGGTAAAGGCAGTAGAAAAGGCAAACAAGGTTACAGAGAAGGCTCTTGAGAAGTCCTCCGCCCTTGCTTCCGATTCCGCAACCGCTCAGGTCAAGAGATCCGCAAACGTTTGGATCTGGCTTGTGCTCGTGGCAGTAATCCTCGGCGTTGCCGCCCTGGTTCTGCTCAAGCGCGACAAAAAGACCAGATATCAAAGATACACCGAAAAGAAAAAGAGAAACGCAGCAAGAGCTCAGCTCAACGCGCGTTGGTAAGATTTTCAGGAGACGCTTCGCACGAGGCGTCTCTTTTTTTAGTAAAATGGATATAGCAACAATTAAGGCAATACCGCGAGGTAAGGCTGTCGCCTTGCCGAGATTTTTTGGGCAAGCTGACGGAACAATATTCAAGCAAGCCGTGCGCCTTGAATTGTGCGGTGTTGCCTTAAAAACCAAAGGCTCATACCGGCAGTCAAATGGCAGCGAAGGAAGCGCTCACCGGCTATTATGCATTATCACTAAAGCGGACAGTCAATATTTGGATAGAATTATCAGGTAAAATATGATATAATATTACCATCATTAAATACTAAAGGGAGGGTTTGCTTTGAGTAGGTCTTTTAAAAACATAACCTCTGTTTTGCTCATATTATGCATGGCATTTACTGCTTTTGCCGCTGTTCCGTCGCAGACATTTGCCGCGGTAATCAACGACGGCTCCGTCGGCATACAGAGCGGCACAACGGGCGATTGCACATGGACGCTTGATAATAACGGTGTGCTGACCATAAGCGGAAACGGAGAGATGGGATATTATTCCTGGGACTATATGGGGCAAAATCCTCCGCCTTGGGGTTCTTCAGGAGTTTTGACGGTTGTTATTGAGGAAGGTGTAACAAATATCGGCACCTATGCATTTTGGGAATGTGAAAAAATGACACAAATAACTGTGCCCGACAGCGTAACCGAAATCGGATATTATGCGTTTAGAGGTTGCTCCGCCCTTACGAATATCAACGGTGCAAGAAATGTAGAGGAAGCCGTCGATACCGGCATTGAAGGAACGCCGTGGTACAAAAACCAACCGGAGGGGATGGTGTATCTCGGCGGATTAGCCTATAAATATAAGGGAACGTGCCCCGAAAGCATCAGTTTAAAAAACGATACAATAGGAGTAAACAGAAATGCTTTTGAGCAGCAAACAGAATTAAAAACAATTTTCTTACCTGATAGTGTTGTGTCTATAGGCTGGTATGCGTTTTCCGGCTGTACAAGCCTGACCGGTATCAATATTCCCGATAGTGTCGTGTCTATAGGCTGGTATGCGTTTTCCGGCTGTACAAGCCTGACCGGCGTTAATATTCCCGATAGTGTGACCGATTTAAGATGTGCGTTTCAGGGTTGCACAAGCCTGACCGGTATTAATATTCCGGACGGCGTGACCGATATTTCCGGTGCGTTTTCCGGGTGTACAAGCCTGACCGGTATTAATATTCCGGACGGCGTGACTAATAGTTCCAGTGCGTTTTCCGGGTGTACAAGCCTGACCGAGGTTTTTATTTCCGACGGTGTAACAAATATCGGAAATAACGCGTTTAGCGGCTGCACAGGAATAACCGAAATCAAAATACCGGACAGCGTAACAGATATCGGCGGGTACGCTTTTGAGGGCTGCACATCATTATCAATTATCAACGGTGCAAAAAATGTGTCACATTTAGAGTCCAATGCTTTTGATAATACCGCGTGGAAAAACAACCTGCCGCAGGGCTTGGTTTATGTAGGAAAAACTGTGTATAAATATGTCGGTGAATGTCCCGAAAGCGTGACCGTTAAGGACGGAACAAATTATATCTGTCAATCGGCTTTTTCCAATCAAGCGCTCCTAAAGCATGTTGATATTCCCGATTCTGTGACCGAAATCCGGGAAAGCGCATTTTCGGGTTGTACGGGGCTTACCGACATCGAGCTTCCGACCGGCTTAACAGTAATAAATGACGGGGTATTCGCCGGATGTACGGGATTAACCGAGGTCACAATTCCAAACGGCGTAACAACTATCGGTGTAAAAGCATTTTCGGGTTGTACGGGGCTTACCGACATTGAGCTTCCGACCGGCTTAACAAGAATAAATGACGAGGGCTTCTCCGGATGCACGGGATTAACCGAGGTTACAATTCCAAACGGCGTAACAACTATAGGCGAAAAAGCTTTTTCGGGCTACCGTCTTGAAAAAATCACAATCCCCCCGAGCCTCAGTTGTGTAATGGATGGTTCTGTTTCCTGCAAAAACATATATATAAGCGATTTGGTCGAGTTTGTAAAAATCAAATATCAGGGCTATCGGCAGGAGTTTGACGAGTGGCAATGGCATGATGTTCTTTCGGATATTCCGCCAAATCTCGGCGCCGATAATCTTTTCCTTAACAACCAACTTGTGACCGATTTGGTTCTGCCCGAGGAATATAACAGCGCAGCGTACAATCCTTTTTCCGGTTTTTCTTGTTTTAACACTATCACGATCCCCGACAGCATAACAAAAGAGATCGACGGGTTTAACGGAAACACAAACCTTACAAGTGTTACGATAGGAAACGGAGTGACGGCGATCGGCGAAAAAGCCTTTTACGGGTGTACAGGGCTTAAGGAGTTATCCTTTGGTGAAAACATTACCGAGCTTGGTGAAAATGCCTTTGACGGAACCGAATGGAATAATAATCTGCCCGGGGGACTGACCTATGTCGGCAGGATAGCCTATAAATATGTGCCTACAGGCAGCCCTGAAAATGTAATTATAAAAGAAGGAACTGTTAAGATATGTGATAAGGTGTTTTATTATTGCACGGATTTGATCGGTGTAACCGTTCCGGGCAGCGTTTGGGTAATTCCCGATCATGAATTTGAGGGATGTACTGAGCTTAAAAGTCTTACCGTTTGCGAGGGTGTCGGAAGTATCGGATATGCCGCGTTCAGATATTGCGATAAGCTGGAAAACGTGGTGCTCCCCAAAAGCGTAGGTTATATCGGAAATTATGCGTTTGAATACAGCGATGTTAAAGATTTGCTTATTAAAGGTGATGTTTTTATAGGGCAGGAAGCCTTTTGCGGCTGCTACAAGCTTGAAAACGTTATTTTCGCAGAGGATGGTGATACTTTGTGCACGGAATCGTTTTGGGAGCCGTTCCGGTATTGCAATAACGTCACGCTTTATTGCTTCCCTGATTCAAACGTGAAAAGAGTTGCGCAGATAATCGGTAAGAGCTATGAGCTGCTGGAGAGTGAATGTCCGCATTGTCACGCCGGACTGTCACCCGCAAATGTAACCTTTGTGTTGGGTGAGGCTCCGCCATCCTGCACGGAGGAGGGCGTCTCCTTCGGCATGACCTGTACATCATGCGGACAAGCGGTGAGAGAACAACAGGTGATCCCACCGGGGCACAAACCAAAAACGGATGCGGCGATTGCGCCTTCCTGCACAAAAGAAGGACGTACAGACGGCAGTCATTGTACGCGCTGCGGTGAGACTATCGTCGAACAAGAGGTCATTCCCGCGCTTGGGCATGACACGGTTGTGTTTCCCGGCAGAGCAGCCACGCACACTCATATCGGCAAAACCGAGAGCGAGAAATGCAGCCGCTGCGGTAAATGGGTAAGGGAGCTGCAATGGCTTCCGCGTATCCGCGATGAAATAATAACAGGCGACGTCAACGGCGACGGCAGGGTCAGTATTCGGGACTGCACAGAGCTTCAGCGCTTTATTGCAGATTATACCGAGGAGGACGGCACCCCGGCGATAATACCTTGGAACGACGAGGGCGACTACCGCGCTTCCGACGTTGACAGCAACGGATGGATCGACATTAATGATGTCACGCGTATTCAGATGTACGTGGCGGAAGAGATCGAAAAGTTTGATTTGTATTGATGACCGGAGGATAACATGACAGACGACAGACTCAGGCGGCAGATGGAGTTTTGTCTTGAGGCGGACAAGGAAAAGCAGATAATGCGCCACACCTTCAAGTCAAACGGCATTGACCGCGAAAACGACGCCGAGCACGCGTGGCACATGGCTGTTATGTGCCTTTTGCTGGGCGAATACGCCAACGAGCCGGTGGATATGCTGCGCACAATATCAATGATTCTTATACACGACGTTGTGGAGATAGACGCGGGCGACACCTTTGCCTATGACGAGCAGGCAAACACCACCCGGCAGGAGCGCGAGCAGAGAGCCGCAGACAGGCTTTTCGGCATACTTCCGCCCGACCAGGGCGAAAAGCTGAGGGCGCTGTGGGACGAGTTTGAGGCGGGGGAGACCGCCGAGGCGAGGTTTGCCCGGGCTATGGACAATATCCAGCCGGCAATGCTCAACTTTGCCACCGACGGAAAAGCGTGGACAGAGAGCGGCGTAAGGCTCAGTCAGATACTAAAGCGCAACGAAATAACCCCTAAGGGCTCAAAAAAGCTGTGGGAGCACTCGCTCGGCACATTCATTTTGCCGAACGTTGAAAAGGGCAGGATAATTGATGATAAATAACGCAAACGGGCGCGGTCGGCAAGGACTGCGCCCGTTCGTCTGCGCCGCAAAAACACTTGAGGCAACACCGCACAAATCAAGGCGCACGGCTTGCTTGAATATTATTCCGTCAGTCTCGGCAAGGCGTCAGCCTTACCTCGATTTATTTGTTCAACCTGACGAAAAATCTTGCTGCGCAATCCGTACACCTGAATTATGCGGTATTGCCTTGACTTTTACAGCGCCTTATGGTAGAATTTTTATGGTTTGTGCCGGGAGCATTTTGTATGAAAATGCCATGGTATAAGCCGCCTCAGCGCAAAATGAATTTTTGAGGGCTGACGGCAATACAATAGTAAAATAGCCTCTGAGAGAAAGGAGAAGCGGAGACTGTTAGCGCCCGGACCCGAAAGGGTTGACGAGGAATGGCGGTTATCGAAAGATTCGGCGGATGCCGCCACGGCAAGGTGTGTCGATAGGAAGAAAGGAAAAAGCAGAATCAAAACTGTAACAAAGGTTCTTCCGTCACTTTATCTTATTACTAAAAATTACCTGCTTAAGGTCTAAGGAGAATAATTATGAGAGTTGTTATTCAGGACAATTACGATAAAATGTGCAAGTGGGCGGCAAACTACATCGCTCAGAAAATCAAAAACCACAAAGAGGATCGTCCCTTTGTTCTGGGGCTTCCCACAGGCTCTTCGCCCATCGGCGTTTATAAGGAGCTTTACACCATGAACCAAAACGGCGAGCTTTCCTTTGCCAACGTAGTCACCTTCAACATGGACGAATACCTCGGACTTCCCCACGAGCACGACCAGAGCTACTGGTACTTCATGCACGACAACTTCTTCGATCATCTTACCGATATGAAGAAGGAGAACATCAACATCCTCAACGGCATGACCGACGATCCCGAGGGCGAGTGCAAAAGATATGAGGAGAAGATCGCTTCCTACGGCGGCATCGACCTGTTCATGGGCGGCATCGGCGTTGACGGACACATCGCCTTCAACGAGCCCTTTACAAGCCTTGCATCGCGCACGGGCGTAAGAAACCTGACCACCGACACCAGGATCGTCAACTCACGCTTCTTCGGCAACGATCCCGAGGCGGTTCCCGCTCAGGCTCTTTCGGTAGGCGTGGGCACAGTTACCGATTCAAAAGAGGTTCTCATTCTTATCAACGGCCACAACAAGGCGAGAGCTCTTGCCGAGACCGTAGAGGGCAGCGTAAGCCACAAGTGGACCTGCTCCGCTTTGCAGATGCACAACGGCGCCATCATCGCCTGCGACGAGGCTGCCTGCGGCGAGTTGACCGTTGATACCTACAAATACTTCCTTGACATTGAGCAGAAGGAGAGACTTTAATGTTAACGATAAAAGATCTTTACGATCTCGACCATACGCTTGCAAAGGACTATCTTTCACAGTTCACATATCCTTGGGAGGCGCTTAAGGGCATCAAGGACTTCATTCTTGAGCTCGGCCCCACCCTCGGCGGCGACTACGAGCAAAGAGAGCCCGGCGTGTGGGTGCACAAGACCGCCAAGGTATTTCCCTCGGCATATTTGGGCGCTCCCTGCATTATCGGTCCCGGAACCGAGGTAAGACACGGCGCGTTCATCAGAGGCTCGGCTCTCGTGGGCGCCGACTGCGTAGTGGGCAACTCGGTAGAGCTTAAAAACGTTATCCTTTTCGACCATGTTCAAACTCCCCACTACAACTATGTGGGCGACTCCATTCTTGGCTACTTCTCGCACATGGGCGCAGGCTCCATCACATCCAACGTAAAATCCGACAAAAAGCTTGTTGTTGTTCACAACGGCGACGAGGCTGTAGAGACCGGAATCAAAAAGTTCGGCGCAATGCTCGGCGACTATGTAGAGGTTGGCTGCAACGCCGTTTGCAACCCCGGCACGGTGATCGGCCGTCACTCAAGCGTGTATCCCACGTCCTGCGTGCGCGGCATGATCCCCGAAAACTGCATTTTTAAGAACAACGGCACCGTAATTGAAAGGAAGGCTGACTGATGGGAAAGTATTTCGGCACCGACGGCTTCAGAGGCGAGGCAAACAAAAACCTGACCTTTGATCACGCCGTAAAAATCGGACGCTTTTTGGGCTGGTATTTCGGCACCAACATGGGCAAAAAGGCAAAGGTAGTTATCGGCAAGGAC
This sequence comes from uncultured Ruminococcus sp., assembly GCA_902798365.1. Classification (GTDB taxonomy): domain Bacteria; phylum Bacillota; class Clostridia; order Oscillospirales; family Acutalibacteraceae; genus Ruminococcoides. The sequence continues at coordinate 34,865 of CADBWP010000017.1, read as the reverse complement.
ACCCGCCGTTCATCCTATATGTTTGAGTATGCGCTGTGCACAGGTCTTATGGCAAGCGGAGCCGACGCATACATCATGCACGTAACCACCACTCCCTCGGTTGCGTACATCACCCGCACAGACGACTTTGACTGCGGCATCATGATCTCGGCATCTCACAACCCCTTCTATGACAACGGCATAAAGCTGCTCAACAGCAAGGGCGAGAAGATGGAGGAGGAGACCCTGCTCAAGGTCGAGGAGTACATCGACGACAAGATCGAGATCCCCGTAGCCGAAAGAGAGAACATCGGCCGCACCGTTGACTATGTTGAGGGTCGCAACCGCTACATCGGCTACCTTATCTCTATGAGCAAATACAGCTTCAAGGGCGTAAAGGTCGGTCTGGACGTTTCAAACGGCGCCGCATGGCAGATCGCCAAGGGCGTGTTCAACGCTCTGGGCGCAAAGACCTATGTCATCAACGATCATCCCGACGGCTACAACATCAACACAAACTGCGGCTCAACCCACATCGACGTGCTGCAAAAGTTTGTAGTGGAAAAGGGTCTTGACGTGGGCTTTGCCTACGACGGAGACGCCGACCGCTGCCTCGCTGTTGACGAAAAGGGCAACGTTGTAACAGGCGACCACATCATCTATGTTTATGGCAGATATATGAAGGAGAGGGGCAAGCTGCTCAACAACAAGGTCGTTGCGACCATCATGAGCAACTTCGGACTCTTTAAGGCGCTCGACAAGATCGGCATTGAATATGACAAGGTAAACGTCGGCGACAAGTATGTTTATGAAAACATGCTGCAAACCGGCAACCGTCTCGGCGGCGAGGAGTCGGGTCACATCATCTTCTCAAAGTATGCCACAACGGGCGACGGTATCCTCACCTCGCTCAAGCTGATGGAGGTAATGCTCGCCAAGGAGAAGCCCATGAGCGAGATCGCCGCTCCCATGGTGATGTATCCCCAGGTGCTCAAAAACGTAAGGGTAAAATCCAAGCCCGACGCAAAGAACGACCCCGACGTTCAGAGCGAGGTCGCAAAGGTTGCCGAGGCATTGGGCAGCAACGGCAGGATCCTGCTCAGAGAGTCCGGCACCGAGCCCGTTATTCGCGTAATGGTAGAGGCAGACTCAAACGAGACCTGCGAAAAGTACGTAGATCAGGTTATCGACGTTATTCGCGCAAAGGGTCACATTATCTGATAAAACAAAAATCCGGACTGTCCTTGGGCAGTCCGGTCGTGTTTTTGTGCTTGTTATTTATTAAAATCGAGAACTATGCTGTCCTTTGCGGTGCTGAATTGCGTAAGCTTTACTCCCGCCGAGGTCAGCATTTTTTTTGAGGCTATCGTCTGCGGTGTGTCGGCGTATTTATCGTACAGATAAATGATCTCGGCAATGCCCGACTGGATTATCGCCTTGGCGCACTCGTTGCAGGGAAACAGATCGACATACAGCTTTGCGCCCTTAAGATCCTTGCCGCGCGCATTTAAAATGGCGTTTAGCTCGGCGTGAACCACATAGCTGTACTTGGTGTCCTCGCCGTCGCGCGCCCAGGAGTACTCGTCGTCGGAGCAGCCGTAGGGAAAGCCGTTGTAGCCCGTTGACAAAATTATGTTGTTTTGGTCAACAATGCATGCGCCTACCTGTGTGTTGGGGTCCTTGCTGCGCTTTGCCGCCAAAAGCGACACGCCCATAAAGTATTCGTCCCATGAAATATAATCGAGCCGTTTCATATCATCACCCTTTCGTCTTTATTCTCAGTATAACACCGATCATCAAAAAACGCAATAATTTAATAACACTTAAGGCAATACCGCATAAATCAAGGCGCACGGCTTGCTTGAATATTATTCCGTCAGCTTGCCCAAAAAATCGTTGCCTTAAAGCTCACGATACCGTTTCGAGCCTTATGTCGTACCCCTGCGCCGGGGTAAAGCTCTGTGCCGCGCCTGCCGACGCTATCGCCCTGCCGTCGGCGGTGAGCATTACAAAATCAAAATCACCGCAGCTTTTTGCGTACTCCGCCGCCTTTTCCGCGCCCATTACAAACAGCGCGGTTGACAGCGCGTCGCTTAGTGTTCCGCTGTCCGAGATGACCGTGACCGACAGCAGCCCGTTGTCGGCGGGAAGTCCCGTCTTGGGGTCAATTATATGGCAGTAGGTTTTGCCGTCCTCACCCTCAAAGCAGCGTTCGTAGCCGCCCGAGGTGGCGATTATTTTGTCGCGGCAGGTTATGTAGCCTATGTAGGCGGCGGTGTTTTCGGGGTCTGCTATACCAACTCTCCAGCCGTCGGAGCCGGGTTTTTGACCGTATGCAGCAACTGTGCCGCCCAGGTTGAGTATTGCGCCGGTTGCGCCGCTGCTTTTAAGAAGCTCCACGGCTCTGTCGGCGGCAAAGCCCTTTGCCGTTGCGCCGAAGTCGATTTTGGCGTCCGACGGCAGGGTTATCGTATTCCCCGTGACGCTCACCTTTGTATAGTCAATGCTCCCGAGCAGGCTGTTAAGCGTTTGGGCGGAGGGTATTTTGTATTCTCCGCTTATAAAGCCCCATTCCTCAACCACGGGCAGCACGGTGACGTCAAGCGCGCCGTCTGTGGCGCGGCACAGCTCAAGCGACCGCCGCGCAAGCTCCGCCGTCACATCGTCAACCTCTGCGGATTTGCTTTGGTTCAGCGTGTAAATATCGCTTTGCGGATCCGTCACCGACAGCAGCTTGTCCAGCCGCAGGATCTCGTCCTTTATTTCATCTGCGCTTCCGCCATACACATCAAGCTTCATAAAGGTATCCATAGCCTGAAAGCTTAGGCTGCTTTTCGGCTGATTTGCCGAACAGCCCGACAGCGCAGCGGTGCACAGCAGCAAAGACAAAAGTGCTTTTATTCTCCGGGTCATTCTATCACCTGAAACAAAAGGGCGAGCGGAAGGCTCACCCTCAGATTATTATTTAGGCAACACCGCACAATTCAAGGCGCACGGCTTGCTTGAATATTGTTCCGTCAGCTAAAATCTCGGCAAGGCGACAGCCTTACCGAGATTTATTTGTACAACCTGACGAAAAATCTTACTGTGCAATCCGCACACCTGAATTATGCGGTATTGCCTTTATGATTTTTTCCATGCCGTCGGCGACAGCAGCAGAATGATCGGGAAGAGCTCCAGCCTTCCTGCCAGCATGTCAAAGATAAGCACGAGCTTTGAAAGTATGCTCATGCCCTCGTAGTTGCCCACGGGGCCGACAAGGCTCAGTCCCGGTCCGGTGTTGTTAAGCGTTGCGGCGACCGAGGTGAAGCTTGTAAGAAAATCCTTGCCCTCTATGGAAATAAACAAAAAGCTGAACACAAAAATGCCGAGATACACCACCAGATAAACCGAGGTGTTGCGCATTATATTGTGGTCGATGGACTTGCCGTCCATCTTCACGGTTTTAACGTTGCGCGGATGAACCAACAGAGAGATCTCTTTTTTTGCTTCCTTTGCAAGCAGAACGATACGCGAGATCTTAAATCCGCCGCCCGTGCTGCCTGCCATGGCTCCCGTAAAGGTAAGCACAAGTATTACCGCCTTTGACAGCATAGGCCAATGGTTCACGTCGCCTATGCCGAAGCCCGTGGTGGTTATTATCGACGATACATAGAAAAAGCTTTGGTGGAACGCCTCGCCTGCCGGGTAAATCGACATTATGTTGAACGCGATTATTATGGTTGAAACCGCGATAAAGCCCAGGTAATACCAAAGCTCCTCTATCTTGAACGCCTGCTTGAACTTTCGGGCGATAAGCAGAATATAAAACGAGAAGTTGATGCCGAACAGCATCATAAAAATTGCGATAACGGTCTGAAAATAATGCGTGTCATATGCCGCAATGTTGGAGTCGCGCACACCAAAGCCGCCCGTACCTGCCGTGGCTATGCTTGTGTTGATCGCGTCAAAAAGCTCCATGCCGCCGCACAGCAGCAGAATCATCTCCATAAGCGTAAGACCTATGTAGATACCGTAAAGCATGGCGGCGTATTGCCTCATTTTGGGCACAGCCTTGCCCACTATGGGACCGGGGCTTTCCGCTCTCATAAGGTAAATGTTCTGCTGGCCGCCCAGCTTGGGTATAAGCGCCAGCAAAAACACGATAACGCCCATGCCGCCCAGCCAGTTCATAAGGCTGCGCCACATAAGCATCCCGTGGCTCAGCTCCTCAACGTGGGGCAAAATGGTAGCGCCCGTGGTGGTAAAGCCCGACGTGGTTTCAAAAAACGCGTCAACAAAATTGGGTATCTCTCCGCTCAGCCAAAACGGCATTGCGCCGATAAGCGCCAGCACTATCCAGCTCAGCGCCGTGGCGGCAAAGCCTGCCTTTTGGTACAGCACCATGTTTTTCGGCTTTTTGACCTTTATGCACAGCAAGCCCAGCAGGGCGCTTGCCGCGCCTGTAATAAGAAAGAAAAGTCCTTCGTGCTCGCGGTAAATCAGCGAGGTGGCGGTGCACACCTGCATCGCCGCGCCCTCTACTATCATTACCCATCCGAGAATATAAAGTATCAGTCTTTTGTTCATAACCGCCTCAACGTTTGACTAAGATATCGTCCAGGTCGCTCAAGCCCTTTTGCTTGGTGATGACCACGACCGAGTCGCCCGGAACGATCATGTCGCTGCCCTGCGGCAGAATTACCTTTCCGCTGCGGGCTATGCAAATAACCTGAAGCTCGTCCTTCAGGCTGAGCTCCGACAGCGGAGTTTCGGTTGACCTGGAGCCCTCCTTAGCGCGGAACTCCAGCGCCTCAACCCTGTCCTCGTGCAGGCGGTAAAGGCTCTCTACGTTGCTGCCCATCGAATTTTGCATGGCGCGGATATACCGCGCGATATATTCGCCGGTCAGGGTCTTGGGGTTGATAACGCACTCAAGACCGAGCTTGTCGATAATGGTGTCGAAGGACGGGTTGTTGACCTTGGTTATAACCTTTGCCTTAGACACGCTTTGAATGTACAGCGAGATAAGTATATTCTCCTCGTCATAGTCCATCAGAGCCACAACGCCGTCCGCCTGGTCAACGCCCTCGCTCATCAAAAGCTCCTGATCCATGCAGTCTCCGTGAATTATTATCGCGTCGTGCAGCGATTCGGCAAGCTCCTCGCAGCGAGCCGCGTTGTGCTCGATTATTTTGACGTTCACGCCCGACTTAAGCAGCTTTTGGGCAAGGTAAAACGACACCTTGCCGCCGCCCAAAAGAATAACGTCGCGGCATCTGCCTATGCTTATGCCCGCCTTTTTAAAGAACTTTGTGGCAATATCGGGCTTAGACACTATCGACACCTTGTCGCCCGCCTCAATAACGGTGTCGCCCATGGCTATATACACGTCGCGTCCGCGCTCAATTGTGCACACGCGCACCTTGCCGCGAAGCGTATCTATCTGGCTTATCCTTTTGCCCACCAAAACAGAGCTTTCGGGGATCTGAAACTTTATCAGCTCCACCGCGCCCTTTGAAAAGCTGTCGATCTCAAGCGCGCCCGAAAACCTGAGCAGGCGGCTTATTTCTATAGCCTCGGTAAGCTCGGGGTTTATCGACATCGACAGGCGCAGCTGATCCTTCACCCTGTACAGGTCGTCGGTGTATTCGGGGCTGCGAACACGCGCAATGGTGTGAGGCACCCCTGCGGCGCGCGCCATAAGGCAGGCATAAAGGTTCACCTCGTCGCGTGCGGTAGCGGCAATAACCAGGTCGGCGTCCTCCACGCCCGCTTCGGCAAGAACATCGTAGGTCGCGCCGTTGCCCTCAATTCCCAAAACGTCAAGGGAATCGGCAAGGCGTGTAACTGCGGTTCGGTTGTTATCCACAACGGAAATATCGTGTTCGCCGGTGTTTAGCTCACGCGCTATAGACGAGCCTACCTTTCCGCAGCCAACAATTACTATTTTCATATTAATGCTCCCAAACATACGGCAAGTCCGCAAAACAGGTTTGTGCGGTGTTGCCATAATAGATAATATATCAAGAGAATAATACACCAAACGGCACTAAAAATCAATATATTATGAAAAAATTATTCAAAATCCGTTCCCAAGTCCCACTCGGGAATATATTCCTCGCTTGCCGAGGACAAGTCCTGGGTAAAGCCGTCAAGCTCCAAAGCGAACAGCTCGCGCTTCACCTTGTCATATTCGCGGCGAGTGATCGTCCTGCCCAGCTTGGGATCCTTTTTTGCGTCGCCGCAGGGCACATACTGGCACATCAGGCTGACGAGGATCTGGTTGTCAAATTCCCGTTTAAGTATATTGAGAACCTCAATGCTGTTTTTTGTGTGCGCCGGAAGAATAAGGTGCCTTACGATAACTCCGCGCTTCATTATGCCGTCGCTGTCAAGCTCGGGCGTGCCCGTCTGAAAAATCATTTCCTTTATGGCAGCCCGGGCGACCTCGGAGTAGCCCGGCGCGTGCGAGAGCTTTACAGCCAGTCTGTCGTCGGCGTATTTGAAGTCCGGCAGATAAATATCCACCAAGCCGTCAAGGATATGCAGGGTCTCGGGAGCGGTATATCCGCTGCAGTTATAGACTATCGGAACCTTGGGGCGGTAAATAGAGAGGCTCTCGGCGACCGCCGGGGCAAAATGGTCGGCGGTCACGAGGTTTATGTTGTGCACGCCCTTGTCCTCAAGCATTTTGTAGCCCTCGGCAAGTCCGCGCGGCGTCAGGGCAACGCCCTTGCCGGTCACCGAGATCTCGCGGTTCTGACAATACACGCACCTCATAGTGCAGCCCGAAAAAAACACCGCGCCGCTGCCGCGCGTTCCGCTTATGCAGGGCTCCTCGCCAAAGTGAGGCGCTATCCTCGCCGCCACGGGCAGGGTTCCCATGCCGCAAAAGCCGTTTCCCGTGTGTTCGGTTCGCAGCGCGCCGCATTTTCTGGGACATAAATTGCAAATCATAATAATCACCGCTGACAGTATAACACATTTCATCAAAAAATGGAATATGGTGTTTGTCCCGGTATTTACAAACATGACAAAAAATGATATAATATGGCAAAATAAACGGTAAGGGAGGTTGCGGTATGTTTTGCGTAAGATGCGGAAGCAGGATCGACGAGACCGAAACGGTCTGTCCGGTCTGCGGCAAAAAAACAGACGAAGCCGGAGCGGCTGCGCCTGAGGCGGAGCCTGCGCCGAAGCACGCCGAAAAGACCCCCACAGTTGCCGTTTCGGACGACACCCTGCCCGAAAACTACGACTATCGTGAGCCCGACCCGCCCGCGGCGGCGCTCTTTCCGCAGCGCCGTAAGGAGGAATACTATCCCGAGCTGCCGCGTCAGTCTTACGACAGCGCTCCCGTTAGGCAGGAGCCCGCAAAGCGGAAAAAAACGCACCGCGGCGTTATCGCCGTAATAATAATCTCGGCGCTTGTGGCGCTGACAGCCGGCGGCTTTCTCGCCTTTACCCTTGTCAGGCAAAACAGCCCCGAGAGCCGCATAAGCATGGCGGAGGACGACATAATAAACGGCAAGCTCAATTCCGCGCTCAGCCGCATTGAGGACATAAGCACCCCCGAGGCGGATTCGGTGAGGGAATACGTCGAAATGTGCCGCGACCGCGACAACTTTGCCCGTGCCTACGATCCGTCGTCGCTCGTTGACAACCGCGAGACCGATGAGCTTTGCGACAGGCTCTATGTTTCGGTAAGGCGGCTCAGGGACGAGGGCTTTGACAAAAACCTGCCCGACAGGCTTTACTCGATGTACAACACCGCCTACGAACGGCTTTCTCAGCTGAAAAGCTGCATAGGCAGTCTGAAAGACAACGTGTTTTACGACGCGCAGTACTGTGTGTATCAGTTCAAGCTGAGAAAAAACGGCGAGAGCTTTACCATGGCAAAGCTCGAAAGCTACATAAACGTGTCGGAGCCCGCGGTGGAGAGCATAAAGCGCAATATAATCGACGACAAAATGTTCGCGGAGATGACAGCCTCGGGCAAATCTCAGGCTATAGCCACGCTCAACGAGTTTTACACCGTGACCTCGGCGCAGGTGGCGCAGGACAGGTTCGACCTCGACAGCTACCGCGCCACACAGAGCGAAAGCGCAAAGCTCACGCTCAACGATACCGACAAAAACTACCGCGCCACGGTGGGAACGGGGCTAAACGCGCTCGACTCCACGTCGGACATGAAGACAAACGCCGACCTGCTGTTAAACAATCTGCGCTATGCGTGGACGGCATATGCGCTGCAATTATAAAAGTGTAATAATCGCACATCCTCTTTCATAGCATAAACCATGCCAATGAAAGGGGATTTTTTTATGCCGGTCAGCGAAGAACGCATTTCGGGCGAGACGCCGTTCAAGCCCGAATACGAGGACTTTATAAAGCAATACCCGGGGCGCGGCTCGCTTAAAATTCAGGCGAGCGTAGCCGATGAGGCGTTTCCCGTCAAGGGAGTGTTCGTTGAGGTCGCCGCCGTGGCAAACGGCAGGCGGTTCAGCCTGTATCACGACGTCACCGATTCGTCGGGCATAGTCAACGAGATAGTTCTGCCTGCGGGCGCAGCCTCCGACAGTCAGAGCCCCGCCACGGCGGGCAGGGACAACGCAAGCTACCTTGTGTCGGTGTTCCATCCCGATTTTGAGGAGATAACAGACTGTCCCGTGTCGGTGTTTGACCGCACCGAGACCATACTGCCCGTCAATCTGCTGCCGCTATCGGGCTTGGGCGGTGCGGCGGATGTTCGGGAGGGCTGAGCATGGCAGAGGTCATTGTTCCGCGCACCGTAACGGTTCACCTCGGCAGACCGAACACCCCTGCCGAAAATGTGACGGTGCCGTTTAACGACTACATCAAAAACGTCGCGTCGTCAGAGATATACCCCACCTGGCCCGAGGCGGCGATAAGGGCGAACATCATGGCGCAGATAACATTTGCTCTGAATCGCGTGTTCACCGAGTATTACCGCAGCCGTGGGTATGACTTTGACATCACCGCCGATACCTCGATAGACCAAAAATACACCCCCGGCGGCGAGGTGTATGACAACATCAGCCGCATAACAGACGAAATATTCAACAACTACTTTGTGCGCACGGGCAGCATAGAGCCGCTTTACGCGCAGTTTTGCGACGGCTACACCACAAGCTGCAGCGGACTGTCGCAATGGGGCACCGTCACTCTTGCCAACCGCGGATACACCGCCGACCAAATACTGCGCTACTATTACGGCGACAACATCAGCTTTGTGTATAACGCGCCCGTTGCCGACAACACCGAATCATATCCCGGCACGGCGCTGCGTCGCGGCTCCTTCGGCGACGACGTGCTGCTAATAAAGCGGCAGCTCAACCGCATTTCGCAAAACTACCCCGCCATTCCCAAAACGAATGTGTCAAGCGGAGTGTATGATCTCGAAACCGAGAACGCCGTAAAAACGTTTCAGCGGATATTCAACCTGACAGCCGACGGCGTCACGGGCAAGGCTACATGGTACAAAATAAAGCAGGTGTATGCGGCGGTTAAGCGCCTCAGCGAAATAACGGGCGAGGGACTTACGCTGTCCGAGGTCGAAAAGCGATACACCCGTCAGCTTCAGGCAGGCGACAGCGGTGTTGACGTCGAGGCTCTCCAGTACTACCTCGCTTTTCTGGGCTATTTTTATCCCGAGCTTCCGCCCATTCCCATCACGGGCTACTTCGGCAGCCTTACGCGCGACGCGGTCTTTACCTTTCAAAACGCCTACGGGCTGCCCGTTACCGGCGTTGTGGATGCAAACCTGTTCCACCTTATAGAGCAGGCGTACCGCGGCGCGGTCAGCGAGCTTCCGCCAAGCTATCAAAGCGCCATAGGCGAGCCGTATCCCGGGCGTTTTTTAGTTGAGGGCGACCGCGGCGACAGCGTGCGAGTGGCGCAAAACTACCTTAACATCATAGCCCGTACAAATCCGCAGATACCCTTAATAGCCGTTGACGGGATCTTCGGCCCCAAAACAAGGGCGGCAGTAACAGCCTTTCAGCGAATGCTCGGCTTTGAGCAAAACGGAGCGATCGGCCCCTCGGAATGGGCGGAGCTGGTAATAATGGGGAACAACCTGTAAGCGGCAGAGAGCAGAGATTAGAGAATAGCGAATAGTTTCGGTCGGGAAGATAGCTTTGCCAGGGCGAGGACTTTTCTTCCCGACTGTATCACTATTGCGCGGATCTGTTTGTTTTCAGCGTATGTTTTGGGTTAGGATGTAGGGGAGCCCCTCGCGGGCTCCCGACGATTATCAAAAACGTTCGCCCGCGTCCCGACCCGCCGTGTGCCGGTGGGCACTTTCTCCGCCTTTGGAAATGTTGGCATTAACAAAAAATTTCTGCAACGGCGGGTCGGAACGCAGGCTGTGAGGCAACCTTTCTTACAAACGTTAGTTGCGCGAAAAAAGCGCCCACCGGCGCCGGTCGGGAACCGAAGCTCTCGCCTAAGCGAAGCTGCCTACCCGACCGAAATTGTGCATTGTGCATTGGTTCATTGTGCATTAAAAAACGGCTCAGACCCTTTTTGGGGAATGAACCGTTATAATAAGCTTTTGTTAAGGCAACACCTGAATTATGCGGTATTGCCTATACATAAAAGCTTCAAAAACGGATTGCCGTGATAAAGATAACTTTGATATTGACATAAGGGTCCTATTATTGTACAATATATATGAAAATACGGCGGTTTTTGTATATATTTTAAAACCGCTGACAGAGAACGATGGGAGAATGATTATGGATACACCAACAACAAAAACCTACGGCAACACACCCGTAAATCTTTTGATAATCGACTGCAAGTGCCGCCCCAGAGTAGTGCCGCTCACAGGCGACATGACCTTCGGCAGAATCTATGAGGGTCAGCTCTGCGACATCACCGTTCAGTCAAGGATAGTCGGCCGCAACCACGGCAGGTTCATCCGCAATCTGCGCGACGGCAGCTTCCTTTACATCGACAACAACAGCCTCAACGGCACCTATATCAACGGCATAATGCTCGAAAAGTTCAACGAGCGCGGCTCGCGCCCCTACCGCCTTTCGGACGGCGACATCATCAAGGTTGACCGCAAGTCCGAGGACAAGCCCCACCCCGAGGCTGTGGTTATGATCTACTGCGTGGGCAGGCGCTATGACGAGCATTGGAAGATCTGCGACGCAGGCAGACTGCAAAACGTTACCATAGGCAGAGGCGAAAACAACGTGATCCGCCTTACCGATCCTTCGGCGTCCCGTGATCACGCGGTGCTCAAGCGCGCGGACAGCGGCTGGCTCATCTTTGACAACAAGAGCCGCTGCGGAACCTCGGTAAACGGCAGAGAGGTAGAGGGCAGCGCGCGCGTTGCCGACCACGACGTCATCAAGGTTGCAAACACCACCCTGGTGCTGTTCGGCAACATGATCCTGTACAGCACTCCCGACGAGACCTCGGGCAGTCTCAGCGTCAAGGTCGATCAGAACATCATGCTGCGCGACATCAAATTCCGCGCGGACAGCGGTGACCTTGTGCTTATTATGGGCAGCTCGGGCGCGGGCAAGACCGCCCTTGTAAACGCCGTTACGGGCGTTCAGAGAGCCGAGGGCAAAATGATTCTCGGCGGTCAGGATCTGTACGCGAACCCCAAAAGCTTCAAAGCTCATGTGGGCGCGGTGCAGAACTTCAACGACCTTAAGGTCACCGATACCGTTAAAAACAACCTTATGAAGGTTGCGGAGCTCAAGCTTGACGACTCCGATTATTCTCAGGCGGATAGAGAAAAGCGCGTCGAAGAGGTAATGAACCGCGTGGGCATTCTCGGTCTGCAAAATCACATCGTCAGCCAGCTCGGCGGCGATCAGAAAAAGCGCGTGCTGGTGGCTTATCAGCTTATCAGCTTCCAAAAGGTGTTTGTTTGCGACGACCTCGACGAGGGTCTTGACGCAAATTCGCGCAGGAACCAGACCGAGTTCCTTAAGGAGCTTTCGCGCTTCGGCAAGATCGCTCTCGTCACCTCACACGCTCCCGACGACGCGGTAGATTCGCGCACGGGCGACTCGCTCTACAGCAAGGTGGCGGTAATTGCGCGCAGCGCAAAGGACAACGCCGGACACCTCGCCTTTTACGGCTCCGTTGATGACGCGCTCGACTTCTTCGGCGTAAGCCTGCTCAAGGACATCATGCCCGAGATCACTCCCACAGAGGAAGGCGGCAAGGGCGGCGGCGATTTCTTCATAGATAAGTTCGCCCAGCTGTAATGCGTTTATCAGGCAGCAGCGCACCGGGCGGCGAGCGGTACAGGGTTTATCTCACCACTCACAAGGGACATGTGCGCGACGGCAACGAGGACAACTTCACCGTCAACAGCGCCTGCAAGCGTGTGGAGTACAACAACGTCAGCTTTTCCTCCGACTATGACGCTCCGCTGCTTACCGCGGTGTTCGACGGCATGGGCGGAGAGTCCTACGGCGAGTACGCCGCCTTTATAGCAGCAAGAGCCGCCAAGGCGCTTTACGAGGGCGTAAAAAGCTTTCCCGAAAAGCCCGTTGACGAGATGATCAACAACTTTACCGCTGCCGCAAACGACGAGATACGCGACTTTCTGGAGCAGAACCGCTGCCAATCGGGCGGCTGCACGGTGGCGGGCGCGGTGTTCAAAAACGAGATAGTCTATCCGTTTTCGCTTGGAGACAGCAGGGTCTATCTTTGGCGCGGCGCAAGGCTTGTGCAGCTTTCGCGCGATCACACCCTCGCCCAAAAAAAGCTTGAGGCGGGCATTTTCACCGCCGAGGAGGCAGCAAAAAGCAACGACAGCCACAAGCTGACCATGTTTTTGGGCGTTGACGGCTTTCGGCAGGGGCTTGAGGCGGAGATATACGAGCCGGTTGTTATGCGCGGCTCCGACAGGCTTTTGCTGTGCAGCGACGGACTGTATGACGAATGTCCTCATAAAACGATGGAAAGAATAATAAAAAACAATCCCGACGACCCCGCCCTCGCACTTGTCAAGGCAGCGGCGGCACACGGAGGCGGCGACAACATTACCTGCCTCGCGGTTGAAAGGACAATATCATAAAGGAGAAAAAATATGGATTTATCATTCCTCACAAAAATGGGTATAAGCATGGACGACGTCGGCAAGATCGGCGAGATCATCATGAGCGGCGGCGACAACGATAAGATCGCCGAGGAGATCAGCGCCAAGTTCGGCATGGACAAGGCTCAGGCTAAGGATATCGTTCAGCAGGCAAAGGGCTTCATGGGCAATATCCCCAATCCCTTCGCAAAAAAATAATACAAACAGCATGGGAGTCGGCAAAAACCGGCTCCCGTTTTTTGCGCAAAAAAAGGAGCCGTGCTCGGTATGAGCAGGCTCCTTTGGTTTTGATGTTGATTAAACCTCGAGGTTTTTGATAGAATCGAATTCCTCTTCCATTTCCTTGGTCGGCTTTGCGGTAACCGCCGAAACAAAAACGTTTACAAGCAGAGCAAGGGGGAAGCCGATCGCCAGCGAATAGATGCCGGTGGCGTTCTTAAGCATGTCGCCGTTGATAAGGGGCAGATAGTCCCAGACTATAACGGTGAGCGCGCCCGTAGCCATGCCGGCGATGGCGCCGGAAAGGTTTGAACGCTTCCAGAACAGCGCAAGCAGCACAACGGGACCGAAGGCGGCTCCAAAGCCTGCCCACGCGTCTGCAACCAGACCCATGATGCTCGAGTTGGGGTCGAGCGCTATAACAAACGCGATAACGGCAACTATGATAACTACGATCCTGCCCACAAGCAGGGATTGCTTTTCGCTTGCGTCCTTTTTGAACACGCCCTTGTACAGATCCTCGGATACCGCCGAAGAGGTGACAAGAAGCTGGCTGTCCGCGGTTGACATAATGGCAGCCAAAATGCCGCACAGGAAGACGCCGCCGATGAAGATGAGGAAGCCGTTGCCCGAGAATACCTGACGGATAAGCTGGATAAACGCGGTCTCGCTGTTGTCGATAAGGTTGCCTGCCGCGTCAACGGTAACTAGTGAATCGTGAAGCGCGCCTCTTGCAACAAGACCTACAAAACAAGCGGCTGCAAGCGAGAAGATGACCCAGATAATGGCGATCTTTCTCGACTTTTTGACCTCAGCCTCATTCTTGATAGCCATAAAGCGGATGATGATATGGGGCATTCCGAAGTAGCCCAGACCCCATGCAAGACCCGAAATGATAGATGAAGCGCTGATAGGCGAGCCGTCGCCGTTTTGGAACAGGCTCAAAAATCCGCCCACATCGGTAATTTCGTGCTCGGGGACGGTTTGTGCCACAAGCGCGGTCGAAAAGCCCTGATCCCAGGTCATTATCATGTATGCAACGATCGGCACGGCAAGAATAGCCACCAGCATAAGCATACCCTGAATAAAGTCGGTGGTGCAAACAGCCTTAAAGCCGCCCAGCAGGGTATATACCAGAATAACTACCGCCGCAATGGCAAGACCGATGGTATAAGCGTTCTCGATGGTATCGCCGAACAGGGTAGCAAACAGCTTTGCGCCCGAGCTGAACGCAGACGCCGTATAAACTGCAAAGAATACCGCGATGATGATCGCAGCGACAATCTTGATAATGCCTCTCTTGTCGCGGTAGCGGTTTTCAAAAAAGCTTGGGATAGTCAGCGAGTTGCCCGCTACAATCGTGTATTTCCTCAGTCTGGAAGAAACCAGGAACCAGTTGAGCACGGTGCCTATCAAAAGACCGATGGCTATCCACATCTCGCCGGTACCGGCAAGGTATATGGAGCCCGGAAGTCCCATAAGCAGCCAGCCGCTCATGTCGGACGCCTGCGCCGAAAGCGCCGCTGTCCAGCCGCCAAGGTTTCTGCCGCCCAAGAAATAGTCTTCGTTGTTTTTGGTTTTCTTTGAGTAAAAAACGCCGATTAAAATCATCAGAACCAGATAAAACCCAAAGGCAACCAATGTGATAACCTTATCTGTTGACATAAGATCCTCCCTTTTCAGTATTTTACAGATTTAATGCGTTAAAGCACAAGATTAATAATATCAAATATTTGTGCAAAAATCAAGAGATTTTGCGTAAAAGTGTAAAAAAGATAAAATGCGCTCTCAAATTGCGTTAAGGTCATTGATTTAACCGCCGAAAAGTAATATAATAATATTATCTATGAGAAAAACCGGACAACACCTCAAAAGGAGATTTTTATGGATTTTGTCAAGAGAACCTGGGCAGAGATCTCGCTGGACGCCGTGCGGCACAATTTTAACGCCATACGCGAAAAAATCGGCGGCAAAGCCAAGATCTGCTGCGTTGTAAAGGCGGACGGCTACGGCCACGGAGCGGTGGAGCTCGCTCACACCTACGAGCAGCTCGGAGCCGACTTTTTTGCGGTGTCAAATATCGACGAAGGAATAGAGCTGCGCGAATCGGGCTGTACTCTGCCAATGCTCATTTTGGGCTACACTCCCGTGCGCGACGCTGCAAGGCTTGCGCAGTACAATATATCTCAGGCGGTGTTTTCGCTCGATTACGCCCGTTCGCTCTCGGAGGCGTGCGAGCAGAACGGCTGCCGCTGCAAGATCCACATCAAGTGCGACACGGGCATGAGCCGTATAGGCTTTATGTGCCAGAGCTTTCCGAGAGATGAATATTCTATAGAAGAAATAAAAACCGCCTGCGGGCTGCCCTGCCTTGAGCCCGAGGGACTGTTTACTCATTTTTGCGTTTCGGACGAAAGCGACGAGGGCAGGGAGTTCACTCTGTCGCAGTACAAAAACTTCATCCACGTCCGCGACGCCCTGCGCCGTGCGGGCGTTGAAATACCCGTATGCCATTGCTCAAACAGCGGCGCGATAGAGGACTACGAAAATACCTACTGCGACATGGTTCGCGCCGGCATAATCCTCTACGGTCTTGCGCCGTCGTCAAAGCTTGCCGGAAAGCTCGACCTGCGCCCTGCGATGACGCTCAAAACCACCGTCGCCTATGCAAAAACGCTTAAAAAGGGCGCGGACATTTCCTACGGCAGAACCTTTACCGCCAAACGCGACATGAAAATAGCCACCGTGCCCATAGGCTACGCCGACGGCTACATTCGCGCCAACGCCAAGGACGGATATATGCTTGTGGGCGGCAGGCGCGCGCCTATAGTGGGCAGGATATGCATGGATCAGACGATGCTCGACGTAACCGACATTCCCGACGTCAAAATAGGCGACGAGGTCATTGTGTTCGGAACCGGCGAGCACGGAGAGCCCACCGCCGACACTCTCGCAAAAAACACCGACACCATCAACTATGAGGTGGTCTGCCTTGTGGGCAAGCGCGTGCCGCGCATCTATTACCGCGACGGTATTATTACGGAAGTGATGTATAAGCTATGAGGATCTTGGTTATAGACGGAAACAGCATTGTCAACCGCGCGTTTTACGGTATCCGTCCCCTCACCAACAAGGAGGGGCAGCCCACCCACGCGATCTACGGCTTTCTGACCATGCTCAAAAAAATAGAAAAAGAAACTCAGCCCGAGGCTGTGGCAATCGCCTTTGACCTTAAAACTCCCACCTTCCGCCACAAGGCGTATTCGGGCTACAAGGCGACCCGCAAGGGAATGCCGCCCGAGCTTGCCTCTCAAATGCCTCTGCTTAAGGAGCTTCTGGGGCTGCTCGGTTATAAAATCGTTACCTGCGAGGGCTACGAGGCGGACGATATTCTCGGCACCTTTGCCGCCGCCTGCGAAAACAGCGGCGACGAGTGTGTTATTGCAACGGGAGACCGCGACAGCCTGCAACTGGTGTCCGACAAAACAAGCGTTCACCTGTGCACCAACCGCGACGATATTTTATACACGCCCCAAAAAATCATGGAGGACTACGGAGTTGAGCCGTCAGGGCTTATCGAGATAAAGGCGATCCAGGGCGACAGCTCCGACAATATCCCCGGTGTGGCGGGCATAGGCCCCAAGGGCGCGGGCGATCTAATAAAGCGCTTTCACACCGTTGAATATATATATGAAAACCTCGATACCATCGACATCAAGGACGGCGTGCGCAAAAAGCTTGCCGCCTCGCGCGACAATGCCTTTCTCAGCCGTATGCTGGGCGAGATCTGCCGCACCGTTCCCATCGACACAAATCCCGAAAGCTACCGCGTAGAGTGCAGCGACAGGGCAGCCTGCGCGCGTTATATGGCGCGGCTCGAGCTGTTCTCGCTTATAGATAAGTTCGGACTGGACGAGGTGTCCGCCGAACCGCAGGAAACCGCTCCCGGGCTTATCCTTTCCGTAAAGGACGGCGCTCCCGGCGAGCTGCCCGAGGAGTTGTACGTCCATTTTGAAATTTCCGATAAAGAAATAAAAAGCTTTGCCCTGATGATCGGCGGCACGGTTTATACTGCGGACGCCGCTTTGTTTGTCGAACTGCTGACCGACAGCGGCAAAACGCTATATACGCGCGGCGTAAAGAGCCTGTTTGCTTACGCGGACAAAAAAGGCATAGATGTGTGCTGCGGACTTTTTGACGTTGAGCTTGCCGCCTATCTTCTGGAGCCGTCCTCCAAGGACTACACCGACGAAAACCTTTGCGCGGCAAACCAAATCGACCTGCCGCAGACCGATAACGACGAACACAAGCCCTTCCGCGCCCTTGCCGTGTATGACAGGCTTTGCAAAAAGCTCATGTCCGAGCTGGCGGCAAACGGTCAGGAAAAGCTGTTTTATGAAATAGAGCTGCCGCTTGCCCGGGTGCTGGCGAGGATGGAAAACATCGGCTTCGGCGTTGACCGCGGCGGAATAGAGGCGTACGGAAACGCTCTCAGCTCTCAAATCGCGGAGCTCGAACAGAAAATATATGAGAGCGCGGGCGGCGAATTTAACATAAATTCTCCCAAGCAGCTGGGCAAGGTGCTGTTTGAGGATCTTAAGCTCCCCGCAAAAAAGAAAACCAAAAGCGGCTACAGCACAAACGCCGAGGTGCTCGAGGGACTTCGCTACGAGCATCCTGTCGTCGAAATGGTGCTCGAATACCGCTCGCTGTCAAAGCTCAGCTCCACCTACTGCGAGGGCTTGCTCAAGGTGATAGCCGACGACGGGCGCATACATTCCAGCTTTAACCAGACCGAGACGCGCACAGGCAGAATAAGCTCCACCGAGCCCAACCTGCAAAACATTCCCGTTCGCACCGAGCTCGGCAGAGAGATGCGCAGATTTTTCCGCGCGCGCGAGGGCTGGATGCTGGTCGATGCGGACTATTCGCAGATAGAGCTGCGCGTGCTCGCTCACATAGCTCACGACGAAAACATGATAAACGCCTTCAAAAACGGCGACGACATCCACGCAATAACCGCGTCGCAGGTGTTCAACATGCCGCTCGACATGGTAACGCCGCTTATGCGCCGCCACGCAAAGGCGGTCAATTTCGGCATTGTCTATGGCATAGGCGCGTTTTCGCTGGGCAAGGACATCGGCGTAACCACAAAGGAAGCATCAAATTATATAAAGAGTTATCTCGCCCATTACAGCGGCGTTGACCGCTACATGCAGAACGTGGTCGAAAAGGCAAAGCTCGACGGCTATGTAGAGACCATGTTCGGCAGAAGGCGTTATCTGCCTGAGCTCGCCTCGGGCAAGCATATGCTGCGAGCCTTCGGCGAGAGGGTGGCGAGAAACATGCCCATCCAGGGCACCGCCGCCGACATCATAAAAATAGCCATGGTTCGCGTTGACGAAAGGCTGAAAAAAGAAAACCTGAGCGCGCGCCTCATTTTGCAGGTGCACGATGAACTTATAGTAGAAGCTCCGGCAGAGGAGGCGCAGCGCGTCGCCGCCCTGCTTCAGGAGGAAATGGAAAACGCCGTAAGGCTCGACGTTCCGCTCACCGCCGAGGCGAGCGTGGGAAGGACGTGGTACGATGCAAAAAGCTGACAGACAAATAGCCTTTGTTTGCACGGGCAACACCTGCCGCAGCCCCATGGCAGAGGGAATCTTCAACAAGCGCGCAAAGGAAAAGGGGCTTGCCGTTCACGCCTCCAGCTTCGGTCTGGCGGCTATAAGAGGCGCCAAAGCCTCGCCCAACGCCGTGGCGGTGTGCGCCGAGGCAGGTGTTGACATCAGCGGACACCTTTCGCATTTCATATTTGATTTTGATATCGCGGACTTTGAAAAAATCTATTGCATGTCGTCCGAGCACGCCGAGATACTCACCCAAAGCGTGGGGCTTCCGCCCGAGCGCGTTGAGGTTTTGGGAGTGACCGACCCCTACGGCGGCGGCTTAGAGGTGTATAGAATGTGCCGCGACGTCATAGCCGCCTGCGTTGAAGAAATTTTGTTGAATTATGAAGATTGAAAAAATGACCGCCGCACACCTTGACGCGGTGTGTCGGCTGGAAAACGACTGCTTTTCGCACCCGTGGTCGCGCACAAGCCTTGAAAGTGAGCTGAACAATCCCAACTCGCTGTTTCTGGTGGCTGTCGAGGGCGATGCGGTGACGGGCTATGTCGGCATGAACGCGGTGCTCGACGAGGGCTACATATATAACGTGGCGGTGGCAGAGCCCTACCGCAGAAGGGGCGTCGGCTCGGCGCTGATACGGGAGCTTGTCACCCACGGAAGGAAAAACGGCTTCGCCTTTCTCACCCTCGAGGTGAGGGAGAGCAACGCCGCCGCGCGTTCGCTTTACGGGCACTTTGGCTTTGTAAAGGCAGGGGAGAGGAAGAATTATTACTCAGACCCCGCCGAAAACGCGGTGCTCATGACATTATATTTCTAACGGAGAATAATATATGAAGATACTGGCAATAGAATCCTCCTGCGACGAAACCGCTGCCGCAGTTGTTGAGGACGGGCGGTTTGTGCTTTCCTCGGTTATCGCCTCTCAGGTGGAGGAGCACCGGCTGTACGGCGGAGTGGTGCCCGAGATAGCCTCTCGTCGCCATGCCGAGGCCATAGTGCCCGTGGTCAGCCGTTCGCTCGGCGAGGCAGGGCTCACGCTTAAGGACATAGACGCACTCGCGGTGACATACGCGCCCGGGCTTATCGGTGCGCTGCTTGTGGGGGTTAACTTTGCAAAGGGGCTCTCTCTTGCAACGGGCTTGCCGCTCATCCCGACCCACCATCTCAGGTCGCATATCGCGTCCAATTATATTTCCAACAAAGAATTAAAGCCGCCGTTTCTATGCCTTGTTGTGTCCGGCGGTCACAGTCATATCGTGCTTGTTAACGATTACACCGATATGAAAATAATCGGCAGAACCCGCGACGACGCGGCGGGCGAGGCGTTTGACAAGGCGGCTCGCACAATGGGAATGTCCTATCCGGGCGGCATAGAGCTTGACAGGGTTGCAGAGGACGGCGACCCGCTGGCGTTCAGGCTTCCGCGTCCCGTCGTTCACGACGCGCCCTATGATTTCAGCTTTTCGGGGCTGAAAACCGCCGTTATAAACCTTATCCACAACTCCGCGCAGAAGGGCGTTGAGCTGAACAAGGCAGATGTGTGCGCGTCCTTCCGTTATGCCGTGGTCGATTGCCTTGTTACCAACTTTCTCAAAGCGGCGCGCGACAACAACATGAAAAGACTTGTAATCGCGGGCGGAGTTTCGGCAAATTCCCTGCTGCGCAGAACCCTCACGACCGAGTGCGAAAAGCTCGGCTATGAGCTGTACATGCCCGACAAAAGCCTGTGCGGCGACAATGCCGCCATGGTTGGGGCGCAGGCGTACTACGAGTATTTGAGCGGCAACATCGCAGGCAGCGACCTTAACGCCTATGCCACAAAAAGCATAGAGGAAGGCTGACAAAAGGAGGACTCAATGAGCGACAATGATTTCCGCGAAAGCTTTGAAAAATACAATCAGCCGGGCGGTCTGAGCCCCAACAGCCAAAAGCCCGACATCAAGGATTTTAAGCCTCATCGGCACGACTACGAGGCGGAGTTTGCCGAAAAGTACGCCGACCGCGACGAACCACGGGTCACCGTTATGGACGCGACCCCCGCGCAAAAAGAGCCCAAGACCGGCGCGGCGGGAGCCGGGCTGTCAACGGCGGCGTTCGTGCTGGGCGTTGTTTCGTTTTTCCTTGTGCCCGCAGGCTTTATACTGTCCTCGGCAATACTCAAGGTACTTACCTTCCTGACGATACTCGCCGCCGTGGTGGTCGGCATAATCGCCCTTGTCACAAGATCGCGCCTTCCGGGTCTTGCAATTGCGGCAATAGTGCTTGCGCTGCTCTCGTTTTTGATATGGATAATTATGATAGTTTTACAGCTTATAGGCTTTTTCGGCATGGGGCTGTATCATACTGTCTTTAAATAAATAATAATTAACCGCAACGTAAATAACCTGCAACCGATAAATTTTAAAAAAAGGAATGATACTATGTCTAACCCTATCGTTACAATCGAAATGGAAAACGGCTCCGTTATCAAGGCAGAGCTCTATCCCGAAATCGCGCCCAACACCGTCGCAAACTTTATAAGCCTTGTTAAAAAGGGCTTTTACGACGGACTCACCTTTCACAGGGTGATCTACGGCTTTATGATCCAGGGCGGCTGCCCCGACGGAACCGGAATGGGAGGTCCCGGTTATCAGATCAAGGGCGAGTTTGCCGGCAACGGCTTCAACAACACGCTTGCCCACACCGACGGCGTTTTGTCAATGGCTCGCTCGATGATGCCCGACTCCGCAGGCTCGCAGTTCTTCATCATGCACAAAACCTCGCCACATCTCGACGGTCAGTACGCCGCCTTCGGCAAGGTTATCGAGGGCATGGACGCGGTAAACGCCATTGCCGAGTGCGACACCGACTTTTCGGACAAGCCGCTCGATCCCCAGGTCATCAGGAAGATGACCGTGGATACCTTTGGCACGGATTATCCTGAGCCCGAAAAGTGCTGATTTTAGTTATACTATATTATATTGTAATTATTGTCGCGTTTTAAACGCGGGAAAGGACATACCATGAACGTACTTCTTGCCGGCGGCGCCGGCTACATCGGCACCCACACCTGCGTTGAGCTGATCGAGGCGGGTCACACCGTCGTTATTGCCGACAACTACTCCAACTCCTGCCCCGAGGCGGTAAAAAGGGTTGAAGAAATCACGGGCGTAACAATCCCGCTTTACGAGGCGGACGTCTGCGACAAAGACGCGGTTGAGAAGCTCTTTACCGAAAACAAGATCGACGCGGTGATCCACTTTGCCGGACTAAAGGCGGTGGGCGAAAGCTGCGAAAAGCCGCTTATGTATTACCGCAACAACATCGACTCCACCCTTACACTTCTTGAGGCAATGAAAAAACACGGCGTCGGCAGGTTCATTTTCAGCTCCTCCGCCACGGTTTACGGAACTCCCAAGGAGGTTCCGCTTGTTGAGACCATGCCCACGGGCAGCCCAACCAACCCCTACGGCTGGACAAAGCTGATGATGGAGCAGATACTTACCGACACGGCGGCGGCAAACCCCGAGATGTCCATTGTTATCCTGCGTTATTTCAACCCCATCGGCGCCCACAAAAGCGGCAGGATCGGCGAGGATCCCAACGGCATCCCCAACAACCTCATGCCCTACATCACCCAGGTTGCGGCAGGCAGACTGCCTCAGCTCGGCGTGTTCGGCGACGATTATCCCACTCACGACGGCACGGGAGTGCGCGATTACATCCATGTTGTCGATCTTGCAAAGGGTCACGTAAAGGCGATAGATTACTCCGAAGCCCACAAGGGCGTAGAGATCGTCAACCTCGGCACGGGCACAGGCTACAGCGTGCTCGACATTATAAAGGCGTTTGAGCGCGTCAACAACATCAAAATCCCCTATGCCATAAAGCCGCGCCGCGCCGGCGACATAGCCGAATGTTATGCAAACGCCGAAAAGGCGGAGCGTGTGCTCGGCTGGAAGGCAGAGAAGGATCTTGAGGACATGTGCCGCGATTCGTGGAACTGGCAGTCGAACAATGTGAACGGCTACAAAAAGTAAATATAGTACAAACATTTGAAGCCTAATGTCAATAATTGGGATTATTTATCGGATAGTACCGTTCAAAACACAAAAAACATTAAAAATATTGTTTCACTTTTTTGAAATTTTATTGACTTTTGGCGAGCACTTGTATTATAATAGTATTGCTTATAGTAGCATTACCATGTAAGGAGGAAAAGAAATGTTCAAAAAAGCACTGAGTCTTTTGCTTTCTCTGATGCTCTTTGTCACCACGGCAGGCGTTACCGCTGTTACAGCTTCCGCTGCCGTTGCTGATGATGGCTCGCAAAAGGCCGCAATAGGGTCCGCCGGCGATTTGACCGTTGTCGCCACCTCCAACTTCTTCCCCGAGACATCCAAGTCTTATACCGGGGACGAGCTTGATGCGGAAGACGGACTTGTAACCGTGACATACTTTATTCAGTCAGACGAAATGCTGCTCAATACCGCCTGGCTGCTTACCTACGACGGAAACGTGCTCGAGTATCTGCCCGAGAACAACACCGACGTAATGCCCTGCGCCACGGGCGAAATGGTCAATACAAATCCCAAGACCGTTCCCGAGGGACTTAAGGGTGTAAGAGGCAATGTTACAAATCTTTATATGTTCCCGCTCGACGAAAAGGTCGAGTTTGTTACCGCTACCTTCAAGGTTATCGGTTCGGGCAACACCACCGTTGACCTCAAGGTTGACAACCTCAGAGTTTCTCACCCCAACGACGGTGAGGACATGACCTCCGATGAAAACGAGATCCTCGTTCTGGACAACGGCTCTGTTGTGAGCGAAGCTCCCATAACCGCCGAGACCGTTATCGGTGACGAGACACCCGTTGAGGAGACAACCGAAGCTCCCGTTGAGGAGACCACCGAGGCTCCCGCAGAGGAGACCACCGAGGCACCCGTTGAGGAGACCACCGAGGCTCCCGCAGGCGACGGTATTACCGTTAACGCCACCTCAAACTACTTCCCCTCGGCAAGCCATACCTATGACAAGGACACGCTTGACGATATGGGCGGTATTGTAACAGTCAACTATTATATTAATTGCGAAGAGAACCTTGTCAACAGCGACTGGCTTCTCACCTATGACGGAACCGTGCTCCAGCTTGAGGACATCAGCATGCCCTGCGCTCCCGGCGCGATGATCAACACCGCCCCCGCTTCCGCGGAGTATGGTGCAAAGGGTAACTATACCAATCTCAGCACCGTTCCCCTTACCGACGGAGACGATGAGGTCAAGTTTGTTACCGCAACCTTTAGGGTGATCGGAACAGGCGAAACCACCGTTGATCTCAAATTGTCACAGCTCAGAGTTTCCCACCTTGAGGACGGTCAGGAACAGTCCGTAAAGGAAAACGAGACCCTGCTCGTTGACAATGACGTTGAAACTACGAACGATATCGAAGTGGGCAAGGCTACCGAGATAACCGGTCCTACCGGTGAGCCCGAGACAACGGCTGCTCCCGAGGAGACCACAGCAGCTCCCGAAGAGACTACGGCTGCTCCCGAGGAGACCACAGCTGCTCCCGAGGAGACCACAGCTGCTCCCGAGGAGACCACAGCTGCTCCCGCAGAAGAGACTACCGTGGCTCCCGGCCCCGGCACCAACCTGCATGTAATTGCAGAGTCCAACTTCTTCGGCGGCGACGACGCATATTACACCGACCTTGAGGAAGACGGAAACGGCGATTCCTTCATTACAGTAACATACTTTGTCAATGCTCCCGACAAGTACATTGTCAACTGCGACATTGACGAACTCACATATGATCCCAACGTTCTCGAGTGGAAGCCCGAGTACAATAAGACCGACGGCGGCGTGATCAACTTCTTCCCCGCAGCCGTAGAGCAGGGCGCAGGCTCAGGCCTTGTTAACCAGCCCGACGGCCCCGGCAGGATTGTGGGTAACTTCTCATCGGTTTCACCAGCCGTATATGCTTACAATGACGACGGTTCTCCCGTTGCCGTTGTTCAGGCAAGATTCAAGGTTCTTGACAAGAACGCAGGCGACACCGTTGTAAGATGCGATGTAGAATCACTTGCATTCTGCGACACAAGCGAGGAGAATCCCTACGCCAAGGACATCGCGGTTTCCAACAGAGTTACCGACGAGGGTATCCGTGATCAGGTAAGCCCCGAAACCGTTCTTGATCCTAACGACGAAGAGCCCGTTGAAGAGACCACCGAGGCTCCCGAGGAGACAACCGAAGCTCCCGAAGAAACAACAGTTGAACCCGAGGAGACAACCGTAGCTCCCGAGGAGACCACAGCAGCTCCCGAAGAGACCACAGCGGCTCCCGAAGAGACTACAGCAGCTCCCGAAGAGACCACAGCAGCTCCCGAAGAGACCACAGCTGCTCCCGAGGAGACCACGGCAGCTCCCGAGGGTACAACAGTAGCACCCGAGGAGACCACAGCAGTTCCCATGGGCGATCTCACCGTTAACGCTGTTTCCAATTACGCTGTACCCGACATCACCACTCAGACCGTAAAGGCAGGCGACACGGTAACAGTATCGTTCAGCTCTCCTGCAGATCTGAACATTGTCAGCAACCAGTGGAAGCTCACATTTGACAGCAGCAAGCTCGTGCTCAATGGTGTCGATACGTTCACAAACGATATGCTTTTGAACACGGAAAATGTTGAAAACGGCGTTGTTCAGGGCAACGTTTCCAACATCAGCGATCCCTATAGTCTCACCGAAGGCGCCAACTACGTCATCTTCACCTTCACAGCCAAGGCAGACGGCGAGGTTACGGTTGATCTCGACGTTGTAGATCTTATTTCCAGAGTTCCCGACAAGGGCGACAAGGAAATCGTTATCAACAGCGTTGTACAGCCCGAGGATCAGCCCGAGGAAACCACCGAGGCTACCGTAGGCGAGACCACCGGCGCTGCTCCCGAGACCGAGACAGTTAACGCTGTATCCAACTATGCTGTTCCCGATCAGGCAACCCAGACAGTAGAGACCGGTCAGACCGTTACCGTTACATTCAGACTTCCCAAGGATGCCGATATCGTCAGCAACCAGTGGAAGGCGACATTTGACCGCAACATGCTGCAGTTTATGAGCTGCACCACCTTCACCGACGATATGATGGTCAACAAGACTCAGCTCGGCGATGGCAAGGTTCAGGGCAGCGTGTCCAACATCAGCTCACCCTACACGGTATCCGCTACCGATAAGTATGTAGAGCTTACCTTCTTTGCTCTCCAGGAGGGCGAGACCACCGTTAACCTCGATGTAGTAGATCTGCTTGTTCAGGACGGCGAGGACGAAAAGGAAGTTGTCATCAACTCCGTTGTTCAGCCCGACGATCAGCCCGAGGAGACCACAGTAGCTTCCGAGGAGACAACCGCAGCTCCCGAGGAAACCACAGTAGCCTCCGAAGAGACCACAGCAGAGCCCGAGGAGACCACAGTAGCTTCCGAGGAGACAACCGCAGCTCCCGAGGAGACCACCGTTGCTCCCGAGGAAACAACCGTAGCTCCCGAGGAGACCACCGCAGCTCCCGAGGAGACCACCGAAGCTCCCGCAGAGACAACAGCAGCTCCCGAGGAGACAACCGTAGCACCCGAGGAGACAACCGTTGCTCCCGAAGAGACAACCGCAGCTCCCGAGGAGACAACCGTAGCACCCGAGGAGACAACCGTTGCTCCCGAAGAGACCACCGTTGCTCCCGAAGAGACCAGCGCACCTCCCGTAGAGGAAACCTCCGCGCCTCCCGTTGAGGAGACAACCGTTGCTTCCACAACCGTAGAGCCCACTACGATCGACGATAACAAGACCGACATCGTGGATAAGGACACAGGCATCAAGGTTGAGGACGTTGACAAGGGTGTAGTGCTCGACGTTGACAAGATCAGCGACGACGATACAAACAAGATCAACGACAAGATCGCAGACAACGGACAGGTAGTAGTAGTCGGCTTCGACATCAACCTCACCAAGGACGGCGAAAGCTACACCTCCGAGGGCGGTACCGTAGTAAGGATCCCCTCCGATCAGGTTGACGGCGGCAAGGTCGTATTGGTTGACAAAAACGGCAACATTACCGACATGAACGCAGTTTATAAGGACGGCGCTTACGAGTTTACCGCAACCACCAACGGACGCTATGTAATCATTCAGCAGAAGGAAAATGCAACCACAGTTCCCGGCAGCACCTCCGAGGGCACAACCTCCGCAGGCACCACAGCCGAGGGTAAGACCGTTCCCGGTACAACCAAGGGCGCAGGTTCCTCCACAAGCGATTCCACGTCCTCACAGACAAACGGCTCCAACAACGGCGCTGTTCAGACAGGCGAATCTTCAATGGCAGTAGTAGTACTTCTCGTGCTCATGGCTGCAACCGCAGGTGTATTCTTTACCCGCAGAAAAACAAGATAATTCGCTCATCAATAAAACCTAACAGTTTTTGAGGCCGGCTTTATGCCGGCCTTTTTTGTTTCGGGAAGATATTCTCGCGTGAAAAACAGATAAAACTATTGCAATTCTTTTTTCAATATTATACAATCAAATTAAAAGAAAAGTGAAAGGATGATCGATATGTCGAAAACCAAGCCAAGGGTACCGCACAAATTTATTTCGTGGTTTTTCATTCTGTATTATGTTATTCTGTTTGGCGAAAGGCTGCAAAGCCTTATCCGTGCCGCGGCAAACGGTGTCTTTTGGCGTTATTATTTTGATGGGGGCGCCAATATGCTGACAATGCTGTCGCTTGTGGTATCGCTGTTTCTGTTTTTGTTTGCCGATACCCCTATGTGGAAATCGCTTGTATCGGACAGCGAACCAAAATACTCTGTTATGGCGGTCACGGCAGGCGTTGTCCTCGTTTCGGGTATGATTCACACGGAATACACGATCCCCGGCATACAGTTTGCCGCTTACGGAATGTTGATCGTAGCAATGATACTTCGCACCGTTCAGGTTTCGGCGCAGACAAAGAACATCTTCGGGCTGTGGTATTCACTCGCCTATGTCACGGTATTTTCCATGGCTATACCTGTAGTTTATAACTATTATGTGTATCCTTGGATCTCTTTTAGCATACCTATTTTTCATGATCATGAATTTGCCATTATGCTCGCCCTTGTAGCTTCTTTCACCGTAATGCTGCGCCGCTTGTTTATGGGACGGGGTGAAAACCTTTTGATGTGGATACCCTTTGCCGTTATGGTTATCGGCGACGCGTATGTGCTTTGGGTGCCGCGCGATTATTATTTAAACACCTTTGTTTTGATATTTGCGGCGTTGTCGGTTCCCGTTTTCATTGTCGGGAAGATCATATTTCTTGTCAGGAAAAATAAATAAAGGCGGTGTCATTATGAAAAACGGTTTTATCATTCCGCTTGCGGCGCTTGTCGCAGTTGCAGCCGGCGTTGTATGCGCGTGCATTTTTTCGGGCTGTTCCAAAAACGCCGAGAAAACCGCCGAGCTGTCGTTTCATTCCTTTGACGGCGGCGGACCCGAGTACAAGGTCGAGATAGCTGACCCCGGCGTGCTCACCTACACAAGCGAGACCCGGTACAACAAGCCCGACCATGCTCAGATGACCGGCGCGGGCTACGATGTTATTTTCACCTTCAAGGGCGTAAAACAGGGTGAAACCGGCGTTACCATCACCTCGCAATCTCCCGTTTCGCCTTCAACCGTAACAAAATACAAGGCGGTCGTCGCGGACGATCTCAGCGTTACTCTTGAAAAGCTCTCCGAGGAGGAGCAAACCGAATACTCCGCCGTAAAGCCCGTGCCGCAGCTTGTGCTTTGCATAGACGACAAGGTGTTTTATCCCAACCTTGAGGACAATCCCGCCACGGCCGAGCTTATTGAAAAGCTGAGCACGGCGGAGCTGAGCCTTACCGTAAGCGGCAGCGGAGACTATCTTTCGGCGGAGCTTCCGTGGACTCTGCCCGGTACTGCCGCAGAGGGCGAGGTTCACGAGCGCGACATAGTGCTCACAGACGATAACAGGCTTGCATTTTGCCGCGGCGACGCCGAGCTTGTCTTTACAAGGCTGGGCAGCGTAGGCGACAATTTTTCCGAGGAATACAAAGACGCGCTGTCGGGCGACTCCGCCGAAATAAAAATGTGGGTCGAATGGAGCGAATAATGCGTCGGTGGTGTGTCGGTGGTGTGCCGGTGGGCACTTTATCCGCCTTTGGAAAGGTCGGTACTAACAATGCCATTCTGCAACGGCGGGTCTGAACGCGTGCTGTGAGATAAACTTTCCGGCAAACGTTAGATGCGCGCAGAAAGCGTCCGCTGACACCCCACAGGCACACGGCTGTGCGCCTGTGGGCGCTTTTTCCGCCGACATTTGGCTGCCCTTATAGTACTTATTGCTGTTATATGAAATGCTGTGATCATTTGTCATACAAAAAAGCCACCGCGCAACATTTAGCGCGGTGGTAATCTTTTTGGGGATAATCTTAATCTGCAAGCTCCGCCCATAAGGCGTACTGCTCCTCCTGTTCCGCCTGAAGCTTTTCAAGCCTTGCGGTCTGCTCAAGCAGCTTTTCATAGTCGCTTGTTACCTCCTCATCCGCAAGCAGCTCCTGCACGGAAGTTATCTCGGCGTCCAGCCGTTCTATCTCTGCCTCGGCTTTTTTCAGCCTTGTCTGACGCCGCCTCTCCTCGCTTGCCTGCTGCTTTTTCAGGAAGTATTCGTTTTGCGGCTTTTCCTTTTTTACCTCGTTTTTTTGCTGTTCCGCGCTTTCGCGTGTGCGTTCCAGATAGTAGTCATAGTTTCCGAGGTACTCTGTCAGGCCGTCCTTGTCCATGGCAAGCACGCGCGTGGCAAGGCGGTTTATAAAGTATCGGTCGTGGCTTATTATAAGCAGGGTTCCGCTGTATTCCGACAAAGTGTTTTCAAGCTCCTCACGCGACGCGGCGTCAAGGTGGTTTGTCGGCTCGTCAAGCAGCAGCAGATTGCCGCCTCGCAGCATAAGCTTAAGCAAAGAGACCCTTGCGCGTTCGCCGCCGCTCATTTTTTCAAGCGGCTTGAACACCTCGTCGCCCTTAAACAAAAACGACGCAAGCGCGCTGCGCACCTCGGTTTGGCTCAGGCTCGGAAACTCGTCCCAAATCTCGTCGATGGCGGTCTTTTCAAGGTGAAGGTTTTGCTGCATCTGATCAAAGTAACCCGGCACAACGTTCGCCCCGTACTCAAACTCGCCCCTGTCGGGCGCAAGCTTAAGCATGAGTATCTTGAACAGCGTGGTCTTGCCGCAGCCGTTTCCGCCCAGAATAAACACGCGCTCGCCCTTGCGTATGTGCAGGTTCACGTTTTTAAACAGGTGTTTGTCGCCGAAGGATTTTGCCAGGTCACGCGCCGTCAGCACGTCGTTGCCGCTTTCGCACTTCGGCGTAAAGCGCATACGCATGGTTTCAAGCTCGCTTTCGGGCGCAACAAGCTGAGCCTTTATGCGGTCTGCCTCCTTCTGGCGGCTGGCAGCGGTGATAAAGTTGCGCTCGCGCCCCCAGCGCTTTTGCTGCTCAACAATGCCCTCTATGCGGCGTATCTCCTTAAGGTCGTTCTCGTATTTGTTTTTGAGCGATTCGTTGTACGCCTGCTTCTTTTTTTTGAACTCGGTATAAGCGCCTTTGTAGCACATTATTTTGCCGTGCTCAAGCTCTATGGTTTTGTTTGTAACGTTGTCAAGAAAATAGCGGTCGTGGCTTATAATTATCATCGCGCCCTTAAAGTCGCGCAAAAAGTCCTCAAGCCAGCTCACCGACTGAATGTCAAGGTGGTTGGTGGGCTCGTCAAGCAGCAGCAGGGTGCTTTGCGACAGCAGCAGCTTGGCAAGACACAGCTTAGACCTCTGACCGCCGCTCAGGCTTCCCACGGGCATGTCAAACTCTTTTTCGGCAAAGCCCAGCCCCAGCAGAGCGGCTCGGGTGCGGCTTTTGTATGTAAGCCCGCCCTGACGCTCGTGCTCCTCAATCAGCGCGGTCTGACGCTCGATAAGCTCGTCAATGTTTTGCGGGTGCGAGGCTATGCGGCTGTTAAGCGCTGCAAGCTCCGCCTCCATGGCGACTATACGGTTAAAAACGCTCAGCAGCTCGTGATAAACGTCAACCTCGGGGTCGCGGCAGGCGTGCTGCTCCATATAGCCCACACGGGTGTTTTTTTCAAAGGCGACGTCGCCCTCCGAGGGCATAAGCTCACCGCTCAGCACCCGAAACAGCGTGGTTTTGCCTGTGCCGTTGGCGCCAGTAAAGCCAACCTTGTCGCGTTGCTCAACGTCAAAGGACACGCCCTTAAACAGCGTCCTTTCGGCAAAGGCTACGCTCAGGTTCCGTACCGATAACGCAGGCATCGCCCTCACTCCCTTCATTCTGTATATGACTATTTTAGCCTAAAATGTGCGAAATAGCAAGAGGAAGTTAAGAATATGCCAAAGGTTGACAAGGCTGTATATGATTATTCCGGCGTTCAGCAAAAAGTCCGCAAAGCGGTTATATATTATTCCGCTGGCTCTGTAAATCAGCGCGCAGGTCACAACAAGCGCGAGCGGCAGCAGCCCCTTGATAAGCAGGGTGGGGAAGAAGCCTTTCAAAACGGGGCTCATTATGGGGTTTGCCTCAAAGAATCTTCCGGTTGACAGCAGCGCCTCGGTGCACAGCCAGTCTATAAGATTCAGCAGGTAAAGAAAAAACAGCTTGCGGTAAAACGAATATCCTCTCCGTGTTTTGGTTTGCGGTAAAAATACCTGTCGGTCGGTCATATGCACTTCTCCTTGTTTTATTATTGCGTTTATTATGCCCGCTTTCGCCGCAAATATGACAATAAGCGGAAAATTGCAAAAAGGTGTTGACAAAAAATCCGTTTTGTGGTATATTAATTAGGCACTTGAAAGCGTGCTGGTGTAGCTCAGTTGGTAGAGCAGCTGATTTGTAAATTCCCGAGTGGCCAAAGGGGGCAGACTGTAAATCTGTTGCGTCATGCTTCGGTGGTTCGAATCCACCTTCTCCCACCATCTCACAGAATCCGCTTAAGCATTTTGCTTAGGCGGTTTTCTTTTTGCGTTTTACGGTTATAACAGGTCGGAGAGCGCCCACCGGGGTTTTTTGTGTCTGATTTCATGGTGATAATTGCCGATTCTTCTTGTCATTTGCTTCTTTTTATGGTACAATAAGTCGAATAATCGTGATTATTCCATTGCATAAGGAGGAATTGTTATGGGGCACCAAGCACAAAGGAGCAAAAGCTTTCAAAAGAATACCAAAATCAAAAAAATTGAGAACGGAAAAACCGACAGCGGCAGAGTGGCATATATCAGCGTGGTCAACGTGATATCCGCCATTGCGGTCGTTATAATGCACGCGAACGTCAGCTTTTGGCTGGAGTGCAAAACGCCCTTCTGGCCTGCATCCAACGTGATCGAGAGTCTGTTTTATTTTGCCGTTCCCGTGTTTTACATGCTTTCGGGCGCAACGCTTATCGATTACCGTGACAGGTGCACAACCAAGGAATACTTTATCAGGCGGTTCAAAAAGGCGGTTATCCCGTTCATGGTTTGGTGCGTCGTGGGCTGGCTGTGGGCGTACCGCAAAACTCTGTGGGCTATGCTTATAGGCAAGCCTAACACCGGCTTGGACTGGACGTTTACAGGCGTGCTCAACGGGCTGCTCAATACAAACTACCGTGATATTTACAGATTTTTTATCCCGCTGTTCTGCATTTATCTGATCATTCCTCTGTTCGCTTTGGTGCGAAAGGAAAAGCGCGTCAAGGTGTTTACATATATCGTCGGCATATCTCTCGTTATAAACTTTGTTGTCCCGTTTATCCTCGCTCTGCTCAACCGCTATGCAGGAATCACAATCACCTGGAGATACGAAATTTTCGTCGGTTTTAAGTACCTCTACTATGTGCTTATCGGCTATGTGCTCCACAATCGGGAGCTTAAGCTGAGATACCGGCTGATCATCTACGCATTTGCTGTTGCCGGATTGCTCACGCACATCATCGGCACCTACTGTGAAACAATGGCAAGCACCGCCGGGTATGTTGAGTCGTTCTATAAGGGCTACTACAATCTGCCTTGCGTGCTGTATTCCACCGGTATCTTTCTGTTTTTGAAGCAGGTTGGCTCGAAGATAAAGAGCAAAAAGGTCATCGGCTTGTTTTCGCTTTTGCAGGGCTATACCTTCCCGATTTATCTGATACACCGTTATTTTCTTGATGTGTTCGAGGAACACCTCCATTTCACGGGGCTTAACAGGGCTTCCTTTGAGTATGTGTTCTTCGCCACCATTTTTTCGCTGCTCCTGTCGATCCTTACCACCATACTGCTGAGATTGATACCCGGTGTGCGGCGCATAGTTCCGTAAGGGCAATACCGCATAATTCAGGTGTGCGGATTGCACAGTAAGATTTTTCGTCAGGTTGTACAAATCGAGGTAAGGCTGTCGCCTTGCCGAGATTTTTTGGGCAAGCTGACGGAACAATATTCAAGCAAGCCGTGCGCCTTGAATTGTGCGGTGTTGCCTAAGCTTTTATTAACGGAAAACTTCTCGTCCGCGGTTTTACGTGTTTTTATAAAATGAGCAAGTTTTCATTATATAAGAGTGCAATTACCTATAGACTTATTCGCCGTATTCTGTTATCATAGTACTGTTAATGTGCCTTTTTTCGATGGCAAAACCAAAAATGCGCCGTATGGGTGCTGCACTTCGCATTTCATAAGTGTTTAGAAAACGGGCGGAAACAAGTACTATTTTTATACAGCTAAAAGAGGTGTTGTGATTGAAAAAGTTTATTCTTTCCTGTGAATCTACCGTCGATATGCCGTATTCGCTTGTAAACGGACGCGGCATTCCCGTAATGTTTTATTCTTATACAGCCGGTGGTGTGGAATATCCCGACGACATGGAGCGCGACCCCGAGGGTCTTACAAGGTTTTACAAGCTTCTTGAAAAGGAGATTCCATCCACTTCGCAGCTAAACGAGCATCAGTACATAGATTTTCTTTCGGAGCTTTTGGAAAAGGGCGACGTGCTCCACATAGTTTTCGGCTCGGGCATGACAAAGTCGATGCAGGGCGCCGAGGCAGCCGCCGAAAAGCTCAGGGTGAAATACCCCGACCGCAAGCTCATCCTTGTCGATTCGCTTTGCGCTTCCACGGGCTACGGTATGCTTGTTGACGGCGCGGCAGAGCTTTGGGAGCAGGGCAAGTCCATAGACGAGGTGGCAGACTGGGCGGACAAAATGCGCCACAGGATCCACCACCAGTTTTTCTCCACCGACCTCAAGTATTACCGCAGGGGCGGCCGCGTGTCGGGTCCCGCCGCAACGCTTGCTTCTATTCTTAACATCTGTCCCATACTCCGTCTGGACGACAAGGGCAAGATCATAGCCTATGACAAGGCGCGCGGCAAGCGCAACGCCATAAACTTTATTATGAACAGAATGAAGGAGCACGCCGAGGGCGGCCTGGATTACAGCGGCAAGGTGTATATCTGCCACTCCAACACCATCGACGACGCAATGGCTACCAAAAAGGCGATTGAAGAGCGGTTTAAAAAGATAGACGGCGAGGTGAAGATCTTTAACATCGGCACCATAATCGCCTCGCACACAGGTCCCGGAACCGTGGCGGTGTTCTTTGTCGGCGACGAAAGAACCTGATGCGCCGGTGGGCGTCGGTGGACGCTCTCTCCGCCTTTTGATAGGTTGATATTAACAAAGCCTTTCTGCAACGGCGGGTCTGGACGCGCGCTGTGAGGTTACCTTTTTCACAAACGTTAGGTGCGCGGAAAAAGTGCCCACCGGCACACGGCGGGCGTCGGTGGACGCTCTCTCCGCCTTTTGAAAGGTTGGCGCTAACAAAGCCTTTCCGTAACGGCGGGTCTGGACGCGGGCTGTAAGATAACCTTTCTTGCAAACGTTAGATGCGCGGAAAAAGTGCCCACCGGCACACGGCGGGTC